>NZ_JBMVQX010000005.1:0-162130 GCF_050522745.1 Myroides sp. C15-4
AACGTTCTGCTTTCCCTCGGCTCCCCGGCCACGTGTACCCTTGCCTCGCTCGATTTCCTTACTGGCCACCGAAAAGTAACCCTCATCCAGTTCTATCATCCCTTCCAGTGTATACCTTGCATCCCGGTTGCCCATCGCCCTGCGGAGTTTGTGTACCATCGCCCATACCGGTTCGTAACGCTTCAATCCTAATTGCTTCTGGAGTTCGTTGGTGGAGAATCCCTTTTTTGTGCAACTCATCAGGAACATCGTTTTGTACCACACCAGAAACGGCAGCTTGGAGCTCTCCATGATCGTACCGCTGCGCAACGAGGTGCGGAAACGGCAACCTTTGCATTCATAACTCCATTTACCCTGTAACCAATAATGGGAAGTGCCCCCGCATCGCTTGCAGACAACCCCTTCCTTATCACGCTGCTCCTTGAAATGCAAACGACAATCTTCCTCCGAACCGAAATGAGCCGTAAAACTGAATATGTTCATAATCCCTGCTTTTTGAGCGCTAATATACTAAAAATATTAGGTATGTTTGCGGAGAATCAGATAAAATAATGATAAAGCGTTAGCTTTTACTTGTCCCTTTAAAACCGCCAATTTTATTATTCCGACAAAAGTAAATAGTGATAACGCTCACGCTTTGGCGTGGGCTATTCCTATTTGTCGGATGAGTGCTTGGCGGTACTTTAAGGGCGTAGGCTTTAGTCCCACGCTTTTTTTGTTTAAGTATTTTGTGGGACATAAAATAAGAAATTAATTAAAAGACAATTTATGAAAACATTTAAGTACATTCTAGGCATTTTTTTTGCACTTGGAGGGATTGGTATGCTAGGTCAGTTTCAAGTTATATCAGGACTGTTGATATTCATTCTCGGAATTATATTACTCCCGCCTATTTCGGAGCAGTTGAATGATAAATTTAGTTTTTGGAAGAATAAAGGAATTAGATACATTGTGTATATCCTTTTATTTGGGATAGCAGGAATATTTAATATTCAGAATACTGTAAAGAAAAGTGAAAAAAAAGGAATTCATTCTGATAAAACTATCGTTGAGTATATTAAAAAAGATACATTAGATAAATCACTTAGAAATCTTCGAGAACTTGTTACTATAGGAGAATATTTTGGTATTAAAAATTCATCGTTTCGCAATATAAAAAAGCATATTACTCAGAGATATGATAGTATTGAAAATCAGGTTGTATTTGAATTTAACCCAAAGTTGGTTTTTGAGAATAAGGAAGAAAATTATTTGAAGAAAGATCAGAAAAAGGGGCTGTTAAAAGACTACAGGATAGAGTTTTTAGTAAATGATTTAGATGAGATTATAGCTAAGAAAACAATAATTACCTATTCTAAAGTTGGGAGTATAGAATATGAGAATGACGATGTCCCTTCATTAGATCATTTGGTTACTATGAAGGTAGTAGAAAGTCAAAAAGAATACATGACTATAAAACAAGAAGGAGAAAGGCAGGTAGAAGCTCGTAAAAAGAGAAAAGAAGAATTTGAGAGTAAATGTATTAGCTCATGGGATGGAGCTCATTCAGAGCTTCTAGTTTATGTTAAAAGACATATGAATGATAGAAAGAGTTTTGAACACGTTGAAACGAAATATACGCTTTATGATGATTATGTTCTCGTTATGATGAAATTCAGAGGTAAAAACGGTTTAGGTGCAATGGTGTTGAATCAAATAAGAGCTAAGGTTGGTTATAATTGTGAGGTTTTGGAGATTGTTGATTGATTTGAGATATAAATAATGCAGACTACTATGTCTGCATTATTTATATCTGATAAAATGTTAATTTTACTTCCTTTTATATAGATTACGAATTGTAAGATTTTTTTATTAAATAAGTAGACATGATTATACCAGTATGCCCTAATGATTTTTACGATAAATTAATGAATGATGAATTCTCTAAAGGAGGTGAATATGGAGTATATGCTCCATTATTTTTAGAGAAAAAAAAATTCACTTGGGAGACTAGGTCTATTCACAATGTTATTTTTAATGAATTAGTAACAATTCAAAATATTGATATCAAATTTGGGATACACTTTGTGAATTGTCAATTTAAAAAAGGGATTCATTTTATCAATGTTACAAATACTACTGAGAATTCTAGTTTATTAAATTTGGATGATAATGAAAGAGGAATTATTTTAAGTAACTGTGAATTGGATGAGGATGTGTTGGTTAATAGTTGTAATATTCGGCGAGGACTATTAATTCAATCAGAGTCTATATTGAAGAAAATAACTATTGAAAGTTCAAAAATTCAATATGATGGTTTAAAAATAGATAACTGCACTATTTCTATCATTGATATTGTTGATTGTGTTCTAAAATTAGATGTACGAAGCTCGACTATTGGTTTTCTAAGGGTTCAATCGAATGTAGGAAACGTTTCCATGGTTAATTCAAAATTTACAAATTGGACTAAATTTTGGAATATTGAATGCGCAGAAAGTATCACTTTAAATAATAATGTTTTTGAGGGAACATTTAGTATTGAAGGCAGTCGAATTAACAAAATTAATATACATGGAGATGAATTCTATCGTGAATCAAAATTAATAAATAATGATACTTCACTAAAAGAAACGAAAACCTATCTTAATCAACTCTATATCACTGATGCAAATTTTATAGAAGGTTTTGAATTTGATGGGAAAGGGTTATGTATCAATAAAATTAGTTTGCCTATTACATCTAGTTTTAAAGGGATTTTGAAATTCTATAATTGGAGTATTAAGGAAGCTTTTATCTCTGGGATTAATCAAAATCTGAATTTAATTTTTGATAAAATCAGTTTAAGACTTATCATTTTCGAAAGTTTTTCGAATTTTGGAATAGTTAGCTTTAATAGTTGTTGCGCGGATAATAAAATATTTAAGACTGATGAAGGACTACATAAAGAGAGTTCATTAATTGTATTTGACACTAGTTTTGGTAATACAAAATTTTATGAATTTGATTTTAATAGTTTTGATTTTATAAATATGCGAAATACATCTTTTGAAGGCATTGAAGTTTCAAATACTATATGGTTTTCAGATGATAAATTAAGAATAGCAGGCAAGTTTCCTGTAGATGCTGAAAATTTCAGGAGAAAAAGAGAATTATATCGCCAAATTAAACAAGCGTTAAGATCCAAAGGGAATCAAATAGAGAGTTTAGAATTTCAAGCTAGAGAAATGAGAGCTTATAGAGACGAATTAAGAGCGTCAAAAAAGTATTCCGTAGGAGATAAAGTAATAATGATTGTACAACAAACAAATAATTATGGTTTAAGTTGGTTGAAGGCTTTGAAATTGATTATTATTATAACATTTATTACTTATAGTTTCTGTTTGCCTCTTTTTTCAGTAAAGATGCATTATGATATAGATTCAGAATTTATTTCTTGTAAAGTGCTGTTAGGTGAATTTATAGATAACTTACCTACATTCATTCAAATGTTGAATCCTGCAAGAAGTTTTTCTAATACGTATGGAAATAATGTAAATAATCTGAATTTACTTCATTTTGTGGATTTATTACATAGAGTTGTCTTGGGAGTATTGATCTTTCAGTTAATTAGTTCTTTTAGAAGGCTTTCTAATAAATGAAAGAATTGTTAGTTAAATAGTAAATACTTATTTAAATAGCAGACTTTAATTTTTATTAAGATGCTATAAGTGCTTTTATAAGGATGTAAGGTGTAAAGCAAATCAAAATCTAAATTTTAATATGTTGCTTTTGAGATATAGAGTTATTCTTTTAGATTTGTTAAAAAGATACCTAACTAATGAATAAAATAATTGACTTTATAATTGATTCAATAAATGCTAGCAGAGAGCGTTTAAAAATGTCTATTGTTACTTTTTATATTGCACTTCTTGTTCTGTACCATTGGCGTGTTTTTGCTATACTCCTTTTTGGAGGAATTCCAATGGTAGATAAAATTGAGAAAATTGACCTTTTGTATAAAGACTATACGCTTTGGCATTATTTGCTAAACCCAATTTTCGTATTAATACTTGCTGTAAGTACTATGTTGTTATTTCCATGGATTACATTAAAAACAGATATTGTTGTAAATAAGATTTTGATAAAAAGAAAGAATGATAAGGAAGATGTTCTGATTAATGATAGAACAAAAGAAATTGCAAAAGCAGAACATGAGTATTTTTTACTTCAAATTTCTTCTGGATATAAGAGTACAACGGAATTTGTACAAGAAATAGGTCATCTTGAGACCGCTAATGAATCTTTGAAGAAGGAATTGGCTAATCAAAAAGAAGAATTTGAATCAGAGCTTAGAAAGGAACAAGAAAATAGCAGAAAGTCTATTGAAAATTTAAAACTAGGTTTTAAACAAGTGGAAGAAAATTTTGAATTGCAAATTGACGAATTAAAAAGACAAAATACTAGAGCAGTTCCTGATTTTATTTACTTCGATTTACCTGATAGTTATGAGATAAATGGAAATAAAATAAAGGAATTGTCTGATCAAATAAATTTAATTTTGTTACCGTTTACAGTAGAGGAGAGGGCAGAAATATTTAATGCTATATTAAGATTAAAGATTAGTAATTCAAATAATAAATCTGAAATTGATAAATATAGTTTTCATTTTCAGGGAAAAGAATGTACCGCTACTATATCTGATTTCTTTAGTCAGTTAAATGATTTAGGTGTCGTGGAATTATCAGTCTACTTGACTAATGAATTAAAAGGGACTATTAATGGTGATTTTATATCTAATGTATTTATAAAAATGTAATATGTTTTAAAGTTGATTAATAAACTCAAGAAAGATGTAGGGTTATTAATTTTAATAATTTAGTTTAGATAAAAAGATTAAGTGTCCCCTGCTATGTCCCCTGAAAAACAAAACCCTTTGTAATATATTGAATTACAAAGGGTTTTGTTTTTTAATTGCAGAGAGGAAGGGATTCGAACCCTCGATACGTTGCCGTATACACACTTTCCAGGCGTGCGCCTTCGACCACTCGGCCACCTCTCTTTGTATTCTTAGGCTTCCATTTCGCCGCAAATAGGCGTTTCAAAAGCGGTTTTAAAATCTTGTATATTCGGTTGAGCTAACAAATACATCAACTTGGTTATCGCTGCTTCTGTAGTGATATCTTTACCAGAAATAACGCCAATCTCTTTTAATGCTGTACTGGTTTCGTATTTTCCCATCATCACACTACCACTCGAACATTGAGTTACATTGATAATTTTTAATCCCTTTTGAGTAGCACAACGCAAGGTTTCTAAAAACCAAGGTTCTGTCGGTGCATTTCCTGAACCATACGTCTCCAAGATAATGCCCTCTAAGCTCGGAATGGCTAAAACAGCTTCCAGTACTTGTTGTTGTATTCCTGGAAATAAGCGTAAAATCATAACATTACGCGACATCTCCTTGTGAACCGAAAGCGGCAAAGATAAGGGTTTTTGCAATAATAACGAATGGTTAATGCGCAAATTTACACCTGATTCTGCTAAATGTGGAACATTCGGAGAGGTAAACGCATTAAATAGCTCTGCGCTGACCTTGGACGTGCGGTTTCCACGGTATAATTTGTATTCGAAGTACAAACACACTTCTTGAATGACAGGAATATTATTTTCTTGTAAAGCAGCAAGTTGGATGGCTGTAATTAAATTTTCTTTTGCATCAGTACGCAAATCGCCAATAGGCAATTGAGATCCTGTTAGGACCACAGGTTTATGTAGGTTCTCCAACATAAAACTCAAAGCGGAAGCTGAATACGACATTGTATCAGAGCCGTGTAGAATAACAAAACCATCAAAGTGATTGTAATTTTCCTCCACAATACTAGCCATTTGTACCCATAAATCGGGTTGCATGTCCGAAGAATCTATCGGCACATCAAAGGAATAGGTTTCGATAGCACAATCCAACAAATGTAGTTCTGGAATGCGTTCCACTAGCTGATCAAAATTAAACGCACGCAAAGCACCCGTTTTAAAATCTTTCACCATACCAATGGTTCCTCCTGTATAAATGAGTAAGATTGAAGGTTTGTTATTCATCTTGTAATTTCAATTTATTCGCTACTGGATTTGCATACATCGCCAAAAAGTTATCAACCACTTTTTGCTCCTGTTTGTTGACTCTTAGTTCCAAACGACGCTCAAATAATTGTTTTTCCTTTTCGCTATAGTGAGCAGCGAATTTATTGGTGTTGTTTAAAATATCGTAAGCGATATAATTCGTTGGCCACAAGTGATAATTGGTAATGATAGAGTGGTCAATAACCTGAGCTAACGCTTGTAGCTGTTTATTTGGTTTCTCTGCAATGGCTTTGATCTGGTCTAATTCGGTGTCAATCACATCGCCTATGTGGATGTGAATTCCTTTCTTCTGACCAATAATCCCACTGTATAAGTTGATGAAATCCTCATTTTTTTCCTTGATGTAGGTTTCATTGTTTGCAATAGCCAACAACTGAGGCATTTTTAACGCATCGGTTGGATCGTATTCATACGAAATTGATACTGGAACAATCTTCAATTGCTTGAAGTAATCCATCAAGTTTTCTTCGCCGGCATCCATACCGATCATTTTTAAAACTCCCGTGTTCGTGGCGTCATTTCCATCTTTGGTACGTCCTTCGCGTTGGGCAATCCAAACCGAACGATTTTCCTCCACAATTAAGCTATGGATGTACTCTGACATTAAACGAGAGCTCTCTAATAACTCGCGCGGTGTTAATTTTCTACGCACCAAAAAATTGCGATTTACTTTAGCTAAGGCTAATAGAAATGATTTCTGTACCAAGTTGTCCCCAATAGCAGAAGCCGTCATCGTTAAACCGTTATCTTTTAAGGTTACGTTCAATAATGACGTATCCATAATAATGTCACGGTGATTCGATATAT
This sequence comes from Myroides sp. C15-4, assembly GCF_050522745.1. NCBI lineage: Bacteria > Pseudomonadati > Bacteroidota > Flavobacteriia > Flavobacteriales > Flavobacteriaceae > Myroides > Myroides sp. C15-4. The sequence goes on from NZ_JBMVQX010000005.1 coordinate 6,904, forward strand.
ATAAGTAAGCAGTATCTTTTTGTAATTTCTCAAAACCAGACGTGGATAGTCCATTTGAGCTTTTCTCTAAGATTCGACGAATAGAGTGGTAGGCAAATTCTTCTTGAAATTGCTGAATTGAGGTTACTTTACTCAAATCTTCCATCCATTCCTGTTCGGTTTTAGTAGGGAAAGTAAACCCCATTAACGCTTTAACCATAGGGTGCTTAGAGATTTTTTGTAAAACCTCATTGACCTCATGATCGTGGTAATGGCGTATTGAATCAAACTTAGACATTAGTGTTTTAAATATTTATGTAAACTTAAATGTTATGTTTCTATCTTTTGCAATTAAATGCCAAAAACAGCTTTTGAATTGGCTGTCGTTTGGTCAGCAATTGTTTGTAAAGGCAGTGCGTACAGTTCAGCTAGCTTTTCAGCAATGTTCAAAATATAAGCACTTTCATTCCTTTTGCCCCGAAAAGGGACTGGTGCAAGATACGGAGAATCAGTTTCTAATACGATATGCTCTAACGGTATTTTATGTAAAAACTGATCAATCTTTCCGTTTTTAAAGGTCGCTACTCCTCCGATTCCCAATTTCATGTTGTAACTTATCGCTTGTTGAGCTTGCTCCTCTGTACCCGTAAAGCAGTGAAAAATACCCCGGAGCATCTGTCCTTTCTCAAGCTCTAGCACTTCAAATACTTCATCAAAGGCATCTCTACAGTGAATATTAATGGGCAATTGATACTTCTTTGCCAGTTGAATTTGCTGTTGAAATGCTTCTTGCTGAATGGACAGTGTCGTCTTATCCCAATACAAATCTACTCCAATTTCTCCAACTGCATAGTACTTGCGTCGAGCTAATTCTCGTTCTACAAAAGCAAGTTCTTCTTTATATGTCTCTGGTTTGACATCTGTTGGATGCAACCCCATCATTAAAAAAATATGCGCAGGAAACGCCGCTTCCAAATCAAACATCGCCTGAGCATAGCTTGAATCAATAGCAGGTATAAAAAAACGCGTAACTCCATTTGATATTGCGCGATTTATTGTTTCTTTGCGATCCTCCGCAAATGCATCTGAGTAAAGATGGGTATGAGTGTCAGTAAAAATCATGCTTTGGTAATGTTCTACAAAGTAGTATCTTTCAAACTACAAAAGTACCTTATAAAAAGTATTAAAACTAAACTTAATTGATGGAAAACTATAAAGATTGGTTAAAAAAAGAACGCTATAAACAAATTCGCTTCAAGATAGCGCGAACCAACCACCTTTTTGTACGGGTAAAAGTAAATGGAATCTGGGGAGATTTTATTCTCGACACAGGTGCTTCAAATAGTTGTATCGACTTTCAATACACAACTTATTTTGGATTAATAACATCAGAATCAGAAACAAGAGCATCTGGAGCAGGAGCCAATGGGATGATGACACAGGTATCCTTTACCAATGAAATCCAAATGGGAAGATGGAAAAAAGGAGATTTTAACTTTGTTTTATTGGATTTGAGCCACGTGAATACCGCCTTAACAGAGTATAAAACAAAAAATGTACACGGTATTATTGGGTCTGATGTTTTTGGATTAGGCCAAGCAATTCTCGACTATGGACAACAGACCCTCTATTTAAAATAACCTTATTTCTTATAATATTCTTGAGCTACTAGTTCCAACTCTTCATACCAAGCTGGACCGTATTTGCGCGTCAACGGATCTTTTAAGAACTTATAAACAGGTACTTCTAATTCTTTACCTAAAGCACAAGCATCGCTACAAATGTGCCATTTGTGATAGTTTACCGCTGAAAATGAAGAGTATTCTTTAATGCGGATCGGATATAAGTGACAAGAGATCGGTTTTTTCCAATCTATTTTCTTTTCGATATACGCTTTTTCAATTCCACATAGCGCCATGCCATTGTCATAAATAACATATGCACATTCGCCTCCGTGAATCAAGGGCGTTTCGTATTCACCATCCTCTCCAATAATATACGTACCTTGTTGCTCAATAGCAGCAATACCCTCTGGACGTAAATAAGGTTTAACCGTTTCAAATATCTCATCTAAAATGGCCGTTTCTTCCTTCTCTACGGGAGCACCCGCATCTCCATCAATGCAACACTGCCCTTTACAAGCTGTGAGGTTGCATACAAATTCTTTTTCTAAAATATCCTCCGAAACCAAGGCCTGACCAATCTGAAACATGTTGATTTAATTTTGAGCCCACAAAATTACAAATCTTTCTCGGATGTTGACTTCTTCATTACGAGCAACTTCTATTTTATAATGATCCTAAATTGGTCGTATGCCCATTCTTTTGCTAAAACAGAAACGCAACGTTAAATGCCTAGAAAAAAAAATGAAAAGACAAGGTTAAAGAGGGGGATGTACGCGCTCTAAAAGACAGCAGCTGAATGGGACTAATTACGATACTTTTGAGCAAGAAATGCACATTTAGCGATTTTAGGAAGGCGTTTTCACCCTGTTAAAATATGTGGGGGTAATGTTAAAGCAGTCAGGGAGTGGTTTTTATTTTGTACTTTCGGACAATAGAATTAAAATCTTTTAAGAAATAATGAAAATATTCAGTTACATTATTATTGCATTTGTTGTTGCCTTAATTGTATTAAATATCACGATGCTTGATTTTAATAACTTATTTCAAGGGGACAGTTTAGTAGCTATAATTGGTATTGTAGCACTCTTGTGTGCGGTTTGTATTCTGTTGATTTACAGAACTTCAAAGTTGATTGACGATAAAACAAAATAGATCAAATATGTTGGTTTATGATGTTTTAATTATTGGCGGAGGTGTTTCTGGTGTTTCTTGTGCTCAAGTCTTAGGTAGTGCTGCAAAGAAGACTTTCATGGAAGGAAAGTCTATCGGAATTGTTATGCATCAAAAAGCAAGTATGCTGCAAGATGCAGTATTTAATAATGCTTTTGGAATTGAACCAGGAACGCTAGGAAGTGATTTACTTGCGCAAGCGAAAGAAAATTTGCGAATCTATTCCAATATAACCCAAATAGAAGGAGAGAAGGTAAGCAAAGTAAGCCGAAATCATGAAGGCTTGTTTACAGTCGAAACGAATAAATCAATCTATTTGGCACGTATGGTCGTTGTAGCAGTGAATTCAAGTGCTACTTTTGCCATCGAAGGGTTGATGGACTACGTGGAACCCCATAAAAAGTCAATCCCAACAAAGAATAGAATTCAATTGAAAAATATAGATCACTTTGTAGCCGAGGGGATTTATGTAGCAGGTACGCTAGCGGGACACCGCAGTCAACTTGCTATTGCAGCTGGAAGTGGTGCTGCTGTTGCAACAGACATCTTAACCTTGTGGAATGATGGCATTGAAACACACAGCCATGACAGTATTAGAAAATAATAATATTAGATCATTTTAGTGTAAAAAAGACATCCGTAGTGATGTCTTTTTTTGGTTTACAGTTAATCAGACTGAATGGTTAACGAGTCTGTAACTTTCCCTTCACCCTTCACCCATTTCCAATAACTCATCTCTATTTCCCTCCCTATTTATAGTGAACTTTGTTCTAATTTTGTGAATTTTTAAAGAAAGAACTTTACATTCGTTCTCTGAAAACATAAATACAAAGAAAAAATGGAATTGAATTTTACTACATTAAAAGAAAATTTTATCAACATTTTAAAAAATCACTATGCTGATTTTAATGGACGTGTAAGACGTAAAGAATATTGGTCTTTTACCTTGGTCAGCTTGATTATTTCTATCATTTTAGGAATTGTAGATAAAATCTTGGGTCCATTAGGTTTCATCGGATATATATATAGCTTAGCGGTATTAGTGCCTTCATTAGGACTTTTAGCTCGTCGTTTACACGATACAGGAAAAAGTGGCTGGTTAATCTTGATTGGATTAACAGGTATTGGTGGTTTAGTATTGCTTTACTTTGCTTGTTTGGATAGTACACCTGGTCAAAATGAATACGGTGCTGATCCAAAAGCAGGTGAAAGATAGGGATTAGTTAACGGTTAACAGTTTACAGTTAACGGTGAACCGAAACGGTGACCTGTAAGCTGTAAACTGTGAACCGTTTACTCATAAACTAGCCCAATATTATCCACCCACAATCGACTATTTTCATTTCCGATATAAGCACCTCCATTGCTTGAAGAGAATTGAACGATAAGATGGGTTACGGGATCATCGGCTGTTCCCCAACCTTCTTCTATTATTTCAGTCATTTGCCCTTTGCTATTGCGGGTATAATCCGTAAATTCTCCTGTGCGAAGTGCCATTTCTTTTTGGTAAACTGCTTGATTTCGAATATCGCCATAATTAATTTTGAGTTGGAACTTGTTCTTCCACTCTTTTTGTGTTTGGGTTAAATTGAGCCAAGCTGTTCCTATTCGTTTGGCGTGTACTTTCCCCTCTTTATCTTCCCAGCGATTTTGCAGTAAAATGCGAATCTCTGCCTTGTCGTTTTGATTGAGCACAGTACCTTTACCTACACCGTTAATTCGACTCGATTTGCCTCCTGTAATTACTTTGTAATCAAACTGTAGCGCTTTTGGTTTTTTGGTAAAAGGAATTCCAGTGACTAATTTACTTTGTGGGTTTTTAGTGTCTGTTATCGGTTCAATCATCTCGCCAAGAAAAATTGTTCCGCTGGCCAAAACGTTGATGTTCAAGATGCCTAACACTTTGACGCGCTCTACTTTTGTTTCCAAACGCGCAGCAAAACCACTGCCTCGTTTCTCAGGGAACACGGTTACACTTCCTTTTGTAATGCCGCTCACAACAGCTAAAACGGATGAAGTTGCCCAGGGGGAACGCGTGTTTTTATAAGGGGTATTGTCTTTTAAGGTATCCTTTGAATCATTGATAGAATAAAGGTATCTCATATTTCCTCCAATGAGAAGCGATTCTTTTATCTCTCTAACTTGCCATTGATTCATATTGCCAAAAGGCAATAATTCAAATCGCTCTTTTTGAGCCCATAGGCTGGTAGACAATAGCAAGCAAATCACAAAGGAAAATAGTTGTAAATAAGACTTCATATCGTTTAATTTTTTAGATTCAATTTTTTAATTTGTTCAAAGTCTTCCTCTTTCAAGTTCATTTTCTGATAAGGAACAGCCAAATCGTGATCGTTTAAATACAAGCGAGGCAAGACTGTAAACTGAGGATTGACAAGTGAATATTCAGGCTTGAAATGTGGCGTTTGTATCGCTGCCACATCGAGTAAGGTGTGAAAGATCACATGTGTACTGATGGGGTGTGTTTGTCGCGATTGAGCAAGTTGATACTGTTCAGGATGTGCGTCAATGAACGAATTCGAAAACCACATGAAGAACGGAATATGCAATTGGTAGTATGACGGTGTTGGGGAGGAATGCAAAAATAAACCGCGATCATCATCAAATAGATCTTCACCGTGATCTGAGGTGTATAACAGTATACTAGTCGCATCGATTTTCTTTAAGGCATCTAAGGTCGATGACAAGAAATAATCGGTATAGCGGATGCTGTTGTCATAGGTATTGACTAATTGTTCTTTTTGTCTGCGACTCACTGCGGTGAGGTTATCTGGGGTAAACTGTCTATACGCTTGTGGATAGCGCTCTTTGTAATTAAAATGTGAACCATAGCTGTGTAGGATAATAAATAAATTACCTGGTGTTTTTTCAATTAACTCCGTCATGAGGGGGATGAGCTCCTCATCTGGACGATTTACTGTTAAATGAGTTTTACTATCCGTTGTGCGAATGGTTTGGTAGATGTCCGCTTCCTTAGTGAAATATTCTATAAACGAATTATTCTCCGATTGATTCGAAAGACAGATGGTGGTAAATCCCCCTTCTTTAAATGCCTGTGCAATTCCTTTTCGGTAGTAAATATCTTGATAGTTCGCTGCATTGACATCGGATAGAATCATGGATACACTTTTGTGTGTAGTATTGGATTGGGTCAATACATCTTGGTATAAGACTAGATGCTCTTGTTGAGCTAAAAGCGGATTGGTCGGACGGTCATAGCCATAGAGTTGCCAATTGTGTGCTCGTCCTGTTTCTCCTACAACTAGGACTACAATTTCGCGTAAACTATCTGTTCTCGTACGCTTGGCTTCAAAGCTAAAGTTCTTAGACGTATGTGGATATGCTTTGACTTTTCCCCATTTTTTGATTGCGAAATTCAAGTTATAATAAGCATTGATAGGATAAACATCTACCGTAAAGGCAAAGGCCTCTCTATTTGTATTTTGAGACCCCATTGAGAGTAAAAATGAAGCGACAAAAAGCAGAATTCCACTGTTGAAGGCGCGATGTCTAACCACTTTAGGAAGGTATAATTTTCTTTTCCACTGAAGGATTGCCCATACGAGTGTGGGAATATACAACAAACACACAAAACCAATCGATGGGAGCAAGCTTCCCAATAATTCCGTGATCTCTGTCGTATTCGTTGTTGCCACATTTAAATACATATCCACGGCAATTACATCTTCACCAAAAAGGTAGAATAACACAATCTGAAAAGCGTGAATAAATAAAACGGGAAATAAAATAATTTGCGTTCGCCCTATGTTTTTAAATAGTGAAAATACAAGGAGGTACAAACTCAAAGGAAAAAGAAATACAGTAGCTCTTCCCAAAAAATTCAGGGGTTGAAAAAGGGTAAAGTAAAAAGTAGGAACCATATTTACTAGTAAGTAAATATAGAATAAGGCTACTGGATTATGGCTTAGTCTTTCTAAGAGACTTCTTTTTTGTGATGTTTCACGCATAGGCATGTACTTAGAATGCTTCGTTAATATTAAAATAAAAACCACTTTGACCTCGTGCAATTCCGTAGTCAAAGCGAATATTTACTCGATTTTTAAATTCCCATCGATAGCCAACCCCATAAGTAGGTAAGGTTTGGGACCAAGCGAAATGATCAAATTTGTCAAATACATTTCCCATACCACCCCAAAGGACTAATCCATGTCGATTGTATATTTTTTGACGTAATTCTACCTGAGTATTCAATTCTTTGCGATCGCGGTATTGTCCAGTGAGGTATCCTCGCATTTGTCGGGGGCCTCCAATTTGTGCCATCATATTCCAAGGTACATCTCCATTGTTGAAAATTCCGTTGAAATCAAAAGCTAATATCGTCTTAGGTGCTACTCGTTTATAGTATCGCGCAGTGGTTTCAATTTGGCTGAAGTGAATATTACTGCCTAGAGTACGTGAAAAAAAGGTTTGCTGGTACTGTAAAAAGAGCCCTTTTTCGGGATTGGGAATAAAATCGCGTGTATCATAGGAAAAGATTAAACCACCCCCTACCAAAGTAGTCGTTAAATTCTCGTCAGGCTGAAATTCTTCTTTTTCAAAACCACTACCACGGAGGTTTTTTGCTGCAAAAGTGACCCCTACGTATGCATCTTGAACGACCTCTGCAAGAAAATCAGCTTTTAGAGACAAGCGATATTCGTTGTATTTGGAATAATTACCCGCATCGCCCGCAGCATATCCAATGCCATAGTATTTACTAGGCATATAGGTAAATGACATGTCCGCATTGATTCTAAACTTATCATCAGGGAAGATGGTGTTGTTTTCCACGCCAATAGCAAAGAAACCACTCGTCGTGATATTGGTGTAGATGGAAACGTTAGAAGGTGACAATTCCAAGTTTTCACGATCTAAGCGATACAAGCCTGAAGCAACAAGTCCCAAACCCAATTTTGTATCAACCGAGTAGCTGGGGCCTCCAATAAAGGAAATATCAAATTCACTTTGTGATTTATCTTTTTTTGCTTCTTCAAAATAGTGAATGATCTGCTCAAGAAACGTCTTCTTTTCTAGTGTATCATTCGTTTGATTGAACTGTTCTTGCGCATAAGAAAACAAGGGGCCCAAAAAAACGAGTAGTAAGATTAGAGCATGTATATTTCTCATGATTGATGTGTCGTGTTTTTATTGTGTTTTGTTTTATTACCCTAGGGCTATTTTGATCTGCGCAAAAATGATGAGTGCTGCTAGAACAAAAATGAAAGCCATAAGAGAGCGTTGCCCTATGCTTATGTTTTTGTTGTGATAAGCCATGGCTTTGATGTATAAGTACTGCGGGATGAACAAAGCTAGTATAACTCCAGCAATTGCAGCATAACCTAGAGCAAGAATGAATCCCTCTGGGTAGAATAAGGCAAATAGCAAGGGAGGAATAAACGTTAATAAACCCGCTACACTCGTTATGATAGCTGGATTGTTTTTGACTTTGAAAACGTCTTTATAGTAATCAAAAAGACCAATACTAACCCCTAAGAATGATGTTCCTAAGCCTGTTGCAGCAAATAAGCTAAACAGCGTTTCTACATGAGCTGAATGAGACATCTCCCGAATACTCAAAATAAGTCCTTTTAAACCTGAGTTTTCTTGTAGTATTTGCATGAAACGCATCTGGTCCAAACTACCTAAAACGACAACTTGCCAAATGAGATACACGACTAGTGGCAGTAAACTACCAAGAACAAAGGCTCGTTTGAGGCGCTTTTTATCTCCGTCGAGGTATTGAACAATACTGGGAATGCTACCGTGAAAACCAAAAGAGGTGAAAATGGCGGGAATCGCAGTAAGGGTTATACCAACCGATAAAGGACTGTGCAGTAAATTCGCTTGTTTGACAAAAGGAAACAGCAAGAAAACCAACAAGACTAGAAAAATTAGTTTAGCCATAAAAATACCACGTGTCAACCAATCTACCCATTGAGTACCAATAACGACAATACCCCCAAATACAAGGGCAAAGAGTAAGATGGCAGCGTAGGTGTTAAAGTTGATGTCAAACAGCAGGTCGATATTTGTTTTGATAATGGTTCCCCCTCCAGAAATATAAGCCGCTGTTAAACCGTAAATTAAAAACATCAAGCTAAAACCTGCGAGCTTATTGATAAATGGACCTGCATATTTCTTTGTTAGGGTATTAAACCCAGCTGAAGGATCGTTATAGTCGTATAAGTCAACCATGAGTAAAGCGGTATAGCACATGGCAAACCAAATAACGCCTAGTAGTAAAGTGGTTCCCCAAAAACCAACACCCGCAGATGTGATGGGCATAGCAAGCATTCCACCTCCTATAGATGACCCTGCAATGATTAAAATACTACCTAGTAACTTACTCTTCATTCATTTAAATTTTAGACGAAACACAAAGATAAAGAAGCTTTATGTCTTATTGTTTTAATGTTAAGATAATTTTGTTTTGTAAAAAGGTATTAATTGTTAAATACACAATATTTACATAGCCTAAATGCAATCTTTTTGCAAATGAGTTTTTTATATTGCGTTTGAATATCTTGTATTTATTTGAGAATAATTTACGACTTTTTATTTTTATTCGCAGATCTAATATTTCTTTTGATTAGCCAAGGTGTTTTTTTTGATAAAATCGAAAGGGAGTGTGGCTGAGCCCTTGTTTGATCTATGTTAGCTTTAATTTAATAAATCGTTAGGAAATGGTGAAGTATTAGAGAAGTTGGGGAAACAAAGCGAAAAAATTAATTAAATTAGCTGTAGAAAACGCAATAGGCGCCTTTTGGTGTTGACTTTTTCAAAACCTAGGTTAAAGTAGAAAGAGCAATAAAAAAGGCATAAAAAAATTTCTAACTAAATAATCTGTACTATATTTGCCTGAGATGAGTAGAAAAAAAATGATAGCAAGGATATTGTTAGTGGTAGCTTTTTTGTTTACCACAGTATTTCAATTGTTCCATAGCTATCAACACATTTCTACGGCGATTGCTTATGAAAATGAGCATCGCACACACGCGCATTTCTCCGAAAGCCGTGGCGATTATGGCGGTGTTCAGCTAACCGAAGATCACAGTCATGCAGATCATTGTTTCGTCTGTGATAGTATTCCGACTTCCGGATTAGAGCCTATCCAAGTAGAGTGGCAATGTTTAACCTACCAAACCATCCAAGAAGTTCAAGAGGAAGTTGTTTTTCGATTTACTCCCCTTGCTCATGTTTATTATTCCCTTCGCGCACCGCCCGTGTTGGCTTAATTATCCAATTTTAGTTCGTTCACTTTGTTGAATAGGACTGTTATTTTATTAATTAAAACTTACACGATACAATGAGAAATCTATGTACATGGATGATGCTGTTGTGCTCTTTAGGTGTGCTTGCACAGTCGTATACTGTCAAGGGAAGAGTATCAGATTATCATGGAGAAGCCTTAATTGGCGCAACAATTACCTTAGGAGATCAAGCTTTTATGACCGATGTCAAAGGGCGATTCCAAACCAAATCCCTGGAAAAGGGAACCTATCAATTGACGGTTTCTTACTTGGGCTATGAAACATTACATATTCCCGTAAACCTAGTGGCAGATCAAGAATTGGATCTGCACCTAAAAGAAAGTACTACCGTACTAGAGCAAGTAGTGGTATCTAGTGAGGCTAAGCATACAGTTCAACATGTCGATAAAGTTTCTAACCAACAGCTCGTTGAGAAATTTGCAGGTTCATTGGCTAAAACACTCGAATCGGTTGCTGGTGTAAACTCCATGGATATTGGTGCAGGAGCTTCTAAACCTGTTATTCGCGGCTTGGGATTTAACCGTGTGGCCGTGGCCGAAAATGGCGCCAAACAAGAAGGACAACAATGGGGAGCAGATCACGGATTGGAAATCGATGCCTTGAGTACAGAAGAAGTAGAAGTAATAAAAGGAGTTGGGGCCATCGAATATGGAAGTGATGCTATTGGAGGAGTTATTAAAATCAACAACGAAAAAGTACCGCAAGTGCATTCTTTTGACGGAAAAGCTATCGTTTATGGTAAATCGGTTAATGATGCCATTGGCGCTTCGGTTCAAATTAAACAACGAAGTGATCGCTTTTTCTATAAGTTCAAAGCCACAGCACAGGATTACGCCGATTATCGCGTGCCAATCAAACAAATCGACTACCTCAATACAATCATTCCGATTGAAGGTGGACGCATGAAAAACACTGCTGGAAATAATATAGCGCTGTATGGACAAGTGGGCTATGTAGAAGAAAACTTTAAAAATATATTGAGTGTTAGCAATGTATATGATAAAAGTGGATTCTTTCCTGGAGCACATGGAATTCCTAATATTGCTGCCGTACAAGATGATGGGCATCACCGAAATGTAGAGCTGCCCAACCAATCGGTTAACCATTTTAAGGTGACTAATACCGCTACATGGGAGCTATCAGCGAACGATAAATTAAGTGTTTTACTCGCATTTCAAAATAATAAAAGACAAGAAAGTAGCCTCTTTCATTCCCATTTCTCCAATCAAACACCTCCAACAAAGAATCCAAATTTGGAGTTGGAATTCGTATTGAATACGTTTGATGCGGCTGTAAAATATGAGCATTTGTTTTCAAATGAACATAAACTAACAGTGGGGATTCAACAGAATTATCAAAACAATACGATTGGAGGATATGGGTTTTTGTTGCCAAAATTTAATAAATTAGGAGTAGGTGCTTTTGGGATGTACGAGTATTTCGTCAATGATCGCCTTACTTGGGAGGCGGGAATCCGCGCAGACTACGCCAGTGTTCACGTTAAACCTTTTTACGACCCAATCCTCTATGATTATTTGATCGATAGAGGGCAATCTGTCGAAACAGCAGCAAATTATGCACAGCGTAGTGATAAACAAGATCGTGATTTTAGTAGTTTCAACGCCATGATCGGAGCTAAATACGACTGGACACCTCATTTCAATATAGCGGCAACTGTTGGAACGAATTTTCGCTTTCCCACCGCGATTGAATTGGCGTCAAATGGGGTACACCACGGTGCTTTTCGCCATGAAAAAGGAAATCCAAACTTAGATCCTGAAAAGGGAATTGCCCTTGACTTGAGAGCGACAGTACAAACGGAAACGTTTAGTACGACCATCAGTCCTTATGCCTATTATTTTACCAACTATATTTTCTTAAAACCTACAGGTACCTTTTCAATCCTACCTGATAGTGGACAAATTTACGAATACACCCAATCCAAAGCGCTGATTACTGGATTTGAATGGAAAGCAGAAAAACGCTTTTGGGATCGCTTAACGGTTGAGGGAATCTTTGAATTTATTTACAATAAGCAGGTAGACAATGGTAAAAATGGAAATTATCCATTGCCATTTTCAACACCAGCCAATTTTTTTGGTCAGGTAAGCTATGCTTTTAATGACTGGAAAGTATTTAAAAATTCGGAAGTTTTTGTCAACGGTAAATGGTATGCAGAACAAGAGCGAATTGCACAAGGGGAAGATAGTACACCCAGTTCACAAAGCTACGGGTTTGGAATTTCTTCAACGATTCACTTAGGTAAAGTACAAGCAAAAACAAGTTTGACGGCAACCAATATTTTTGATGAAAAAATCTTAAATCACATGAGTTTCTATCGACCACTGGGAATTCCAGAACTAGGTAGATCCATTCAATTAATGATCCAAATACCGTTTTAATGAAACAAACTAACAGTTGTGTTAGTAAGTACTTTTTTTTAGTTGTTGTATTTTTTATTCCACTAACGAGTAACTTACTACACTATGTTATTATTGAACATGAATTTGGAGCGCGAAATCACGCATTAGAATGGATCGATGGGAGTAAAGTGCACTATTGTGACCAATACCTGTTTAAGATTCATCCCGCTATTGAAGTTCCTAGTTATACTATTGCTATTGTCCCCTTAGTAATAGACGAAATAGTTCTTGTAGAAACAAGAGCACGCATTGAACAACGAAGAAGTTGTTTTTATTTTAATCGCGGTCCACCGTGGGTGTAAAGTTCAAAAGGAAACAACAAAACAACAGAAACAACAACAATACACCATCATTTTAAAATTTAAAACAATGAGAAAATTACAATATATAGCAATAGCATCAATAGCGAGTGTATTCGCTTTTACTTCATGTTCGAGTGATAATAACACGGACACAGAAAAACCTGTAGTGGATTTAATTGCACCAAAAGAAGGAGCAAAATTAGAAGCAGGAAAAGATATTCACTTTGATATGGTGGTATCGGATAACGACGGATTAGCTTCTTATAATGTGGATATTCACAATAATTTCGATGGACATAACCATTCAGGAGGGGATAATCACACCCATGCAATTAAAACAGTAAACCCTACAGCCACAGAAGGAAAACCGTTTGCGTTTAATAAGACATGGAGCTTAGGTGGAGTGAAAAACGATAAGATTCACCACCATGAAATTATCATTGACGCCAATGCAAAACCGGGAAATTATCACTTTGTGGTAAAAGTATTGGATAAGTCAGGGAATCAAACGATGGAATTTAGAAATATTGAAATTGTACCTACAGGTGAAGGCGATGGAGGACATGATCACGACCACGATCACGACCATGACGGAGATGATCACGATCATGCACATTAATATTTACTTGTTAATTGGTTTATAATTGGATAAAAGCAAGGCTTCAGGCCTTGCTTTTGCATTATTTATTAATATATTTACTAGCAAAGAAATTTAAAAATAGAATTATTTATTATGAGAAAATCGTTAATGACTCTTCTTGTAGCAACTTTGATTATTTCATGTAAAAATGAAGGGGCAAAAGAACAGGTAGCGGATATCCAATATCCAGAAACGAAAAAAGGTGATGTAGTTGATACGTACTTTGAGGTTGAAGTAGCAGACCCTTACCGTTGGCTAGAAGACGACCGTTCTGAAGAAACTGCAGCTTGGGTAAAAGCACAGAATGAAGTAACGTATGGTTACTTAGCTCAAATTCCATTTAGAGATCAGCTGAAAAAACAAATGGAAGAAGCATGGAACTACGAAAAAATTGGCGCTCCATTTAAAGAAGGAAAATACACGTATTTTTTCAAAAATGATGGGTTACAAAATCAGTCGATTTTATACCGCAAAGATGAAGCAGGAAAAGAAGAAGTATTCTTAGATCCTAATAAATTCTCTACAGATGGTACAACATCACTAGGTAGTATTGATTTTTCTGAAGACGGAAGCAAAGCAGCTTATGCCATTTCAGAAGGAGGAAGTGATTGGAGAAAGGTGATTGTGATCGATACAGAAACGAAAGAAGTGATTGGCGATACCTTAGTAGATGTTAAATTTAGTGGTGTTTCTTGGTTTAAAAACGAAGGATTTTACTATTCAAGCTACGAGAAACCAGAAGGAAGCGAATTGTCTGCCAAAACAGATCAGCACAAATTATACTACCACAAGTTAGGTACAGCTCAAAAAGAGGATGCTTTAATCTTTGGTAAAGACCAGAAGAGAAGATATGTTGGTGGATATGTAACAGGAGACAACCAATATTTGGTTATTTCTGCGGCAAATTCAACTTATGGGAATGAGTTGTATATCAAAGACTTAACAAAGGTAAATAGTCCTATTGTAACCTTGGTGAACAACTTCGATAGCAGTAGTAGTGTATTAGATAGTAAAGACGGTAAATTGTTTATCGAAACCGATTTCAATGCACCGAATTCACGTCTAGTAACAGTTGATGCAACAAAACCACAACAAGCAAACTGGGTAGATTTCATCGCAGAAACAGAACATGTATTGTCACCAACAAAAGGGGGAGGATATATTTTTGCCAGCTATTTGAAAGATGCCGTTTCTATGGTGAAACAATACGATTATACAGGAAAAGAAATCAGAACAATCGAACTACCTGGTATCGGAACAGCAAGCGGATTTGGAGGTAAAAAAGAAGATACAACCCTGTATTACTCATTTACTAACTACATTACACCAGGAACAATCTATGCTTTAGATGTACAAGAGGGTACCTCTAAAGTTTACGAGCAGCCTAAAGTGAAGTTTGATTCTACGCAGTACGAGTCTAAACAAGTATTCTATACTTCGAAAGATGGAACAAAAGTACCAATGATCATTACGTACAAAAAAGGAATTGAATTAAACGGTAAAAATCCGACAATGCTATATGCTTATGGAGGATTCAACGTTAGTTTAACGCCTTCTTTCAGTATTGCTAATGCTATTTGGTTAGAAAATGGTGGAGTATATGCGGTACCTAACCTAAGAGGGGGTGGTGAGTATGGAAAAGCTTGGCACGTAGCGGGAACAAAAATGCAAAAACAAAATGTATTTGACGATTTCATTGCTGCTGCTCAATACTTAATTGACAATAAATACACCTCTTCTGATTTCTTAGCAATCAAAGGGGGATCAAACGGAGGATTATTAGTTGGAGCAACAATGACACAACGTCCTGATTTAATGAAGGTAGCTCTACCTGCTGTAGGTGTATTAGATATGTTGCGTTACCATACCTTTACAGCTGGCGCTGGATGGGCGTATGACTACGGAACAGCTGAAGATAGCAAAGAAATGTTCAACTACTTGAAAGGATATTCTCCTCTACACAATGTGAAAGAAGAATCTTATCCTGCTACAATGGTAACAACAGGAGATCACGATGACCGCGTTGTACCTGCACACAGCTTTAAATTTGCAGCTGAATTACAAGCACACAACAAAGGAAATAACCCGATGTTAATCCGCATTGAAACTAATGCAGGACATGGTGCTGGTAAATCAATTGCACAGCAAGTTCAAGAAAATGTTGATTTACAAGCTTTTACTTTATACAATATGGGTGTAAAGAAATTGAAGTAAATTATACCAATACAAATAAAAAAAAACCTCAATCGGAAGATTGAGGTTTTTTTTATTTGTATTTATAGTCCTTGATCCCTGCATTAATTTCGGCATTAATGTAATTCTGTTCTGGTGGAATAGGACAAGAAAATTTGGGATTATACACACAATATGGATTATAAGCCAAATTGAAATTCAAGATGATCGCCTCTCCTTCTGGAATCTCTAAATCAATATAACGACCTCCACCATAGGTGCTAACACCGGAGGTTAAATCTGTAAAAGGAAGGAATAAATGTTTTTCGTATTCTTTTTGATTGCGTAGGTTGATATCTTGAAACAGATCTAACTTTTGTTCTTTGCCATTCAATAGAAAAGTAGCTTCGCCATACTTGACATAGATGGGTTTGCGTTCAGTTGTTGTAGGCATCTCAAAGGGAACTTCGTCCGGCGTACGGGTAAATTGCGCTTCGATAATAAAACGTTCGTTCACAGGGAAGAAATCCAGCTCTTTGAAGTTCTTCAATGCATCGGGTACTAAGGGAGAGGTATCTTTGTTAGCAAATTCTTTATTTAAGGTCTTTTGAAATAAAAGCGCCTTTTCTGACTCTGTTTGGGGAGAGGACGTACAAGCATACTGCAATAAAGCTGCAGCCACAAGTATAATTAATCGTTTCATTATTTTTGGAATTGTTCTGGGTTGACCGTAAAAATAACAAAAAAGGTTTGCCTTTTAAAGACAAACCTCTATAATAAATAAGGAGTTGAATATTACTTAATATGTGCGCGTAACATCCAAGCTGCTTCTTCGTGTTTTTCTAATAAACTCGTCAAGAAATCAGCGGTACCTTGATCGTGCATTTCGTCAATGGGATCGATGTTTTCTCTTAAGAAAACAATAATTGCTTCGTGATCTTTACACAAGTCTTTAATCCAAGAAGCACTGTCATTGCCTTCATTGTCTCTAGACTCTGTTAATTGTGTCAAAGCAAGGTATTCTTTCAAGCTACTAGGAGCATAGTGACCTAGGTGACGAATTCGCTCTGCGATATCATCAACATCTACAATCGTTGCTTCATATTGGGATTGGAAAAATAAGTGCATGGAGTGGAAGTCTATTCCCTCTACGTTATAATGCGCTTTTCTTGTTTTGGTATACAGTACAAATTCATCTGCTAATAATCGAGAGAGTACATCCGTTACTTTTTGTCTTACATCGTCTTTTAGACCAATATTTGTTTTCATAGTGTTTAATTTTTAGTTGTTTACAAATTACGAAAAAAAGAAGAAAGAACCATGGATTAGTCTGGTAAATAAAAGATAAAATACTTCTTTTTTTGATAAATGACAGAAAAACTATTGATGTGTAAAAAAATAAAGGACCTGTTTCCAGGTCCTCATTTTAATTATTTTTTCAATTTATCTGCGGCATTTTCCAACCCTTTTTGAGTTTCTTTTGCTGCTTCTTTTACGCTTTCTTTTGCTTTTTCAGCTTTCTCTTTTGCTTCGTCTTTTAATTCATCCGCTTTGTCTTTTGCCTCATCTAAGGATTTTTGAGCGTCTTCTTTTAATTCATTCGCTTTTTCTTCCATGTGATTTACGGCATCTTCCGTTTTTTGTTTAGTTGTTTCCCAAGCTTTTTGAGCGTCATCTAGTGTTTTTCTAGCCGCTTCTTCTGCTGCTTTATCTCCACTTTTTATAGCCTCATCTAAAGCTTGTTTTGCTTGATCAAATTTAATCTCCGCTTCTGATTTCGCTTCATTTAGTTCAGTTGCTGGCGTAGTATCTGCCTCAGTAGGCTCCGCCTTGTTGTCTTTACATGATGTAGCGAAAAGTAATCCGCCAAGTGCTAATGTTAATACGAGTTTTTTCATAACAAATAATTTTAAGTTTGACTACAAGTTAGGAAAAATCTAGTTTAGATGAAAATATTTAACGAAAAAAGGAATATTTTATTTGTTTTTCTTCTTTAAATCTAGTGGGCCATAGCCTTTGATATACTTCGAAATGGTCTGTTTACGCTTGCTTACATAAGGACCAGATTGTACGGGATTGTAGCGTCTTGGACTGGGTAAAATAACAGCGAGTCCTGCAGCTTCCTGAACGGAAAGTTTAGCAGCACTTTTCTTATACCAATGTTGGGCTGCGGCTTCTGCACCATAGACGCCATTTCCCATTTCAATGCTGTTGAGGTAGACTTCTAAAATGCGTTCTTTGGACCACAGCAGCTCAATAAGCACCGTAAAGTAAGCCTCAAATCCCTTGCGGATATAACTTCGCCCAGGCCATAGAAAAACGTTTTTGGCTGTTTGTTGGGAGATGGTACTCCCCCCTTTGATGCGTTTGCCCTTTTCATTGTGCTTCATCGCCTTTTCGATCGCTTTGAAATCAAAGCCATTGTGGGATAAGAAATGCCCATCTTCGCTGACAATAACTGCTTTCTGTAAATTTGGACTGATTTGATCTATAGAAACCCAATCGTGTTTTAGTGTAAAGGGTTGACCTTCTTTCTTTTGCTCATATAGCCGAATAAACATCAAGGGAGTATAGGGAATCGGAACAAAACGAAAGAAAATAACAGAGAGAATGCTCAGTGCAAAGAACCACAAGACAAGCTTTAAGATAAAGCGTAAAAGTTTGCGAACCATAGATTTATACGATATAAAAACCGGTACAAATGTAGTAACATCTTATGAAATCTGATTCGCCACTGCAAAAAAAATGCAATAAAAAAAGCTACCCGTGCACGGTAGCTTTTTTTTTACTATTTATACCGGGTTTGTTGTCCAAAGCGAAGCTGTTTTCAACATCGCTCTACGCGGTAATTTAAGCGTTGCAACAACTAATTCTGCAAAGTCTTCGGGTTGTAAAATGTGATCGGGGTTTCCGTCTGTTAGCCCCAATTCAATTGACATATCAGAAGCAATTGTACTCGGTGTTAAGGTACACACACGGATATTGTTTTTGCGCACTTCTTTCATTAGGGATTCGGACAGGCCAATTACAGCAAATTTAGAAGCGGAATAAGCAGAAGTTGTAGGGTTTCCATTTAATCCAGCTGTAGAAGCTACGTTGAAAATATCACCTTCATTTTGCTTAATCAAATGCGGAAGTACCTCACGTGTTACATTGTACACGCCCATTACATTGGTTATTAAGATTTCTTCCCAACGCGCTGCAGGCATATCAGTGAATTTGCCAAATTCAGAAATACCCGCGTTGTTCACTAGTATATCAATACCGCCTAAGAAGGCGATAACTTTAGCAATTTCACGTTGAACTGCTTCTTTGTCTACTACATCAAACACAGCGTAGGTTGCTTTAACTCCCATAGCCGTAAGTTCTGTTACCGTTTGTTGGAGGCGTTCTTCATTTCTACCAGTGATTGCCACGTTTATTCCTTCTTTAGCAAAAGCAAAAGCAGTAGCTTTCCCTAGTCCTCTTCCTCCTCCTGTAATAATTGCGTTTTTTCCTTTTAATGGATTCATAGCGTCGTGTTTTTATAAATAGATTTAATTAATTTGTTTCAATGCTGCGTTCAATTGCATTCCACAAGCCATATCTTTTTTCAAGAGCGGCTTTAGAGATGCGAATAACATCCTGCCATTTTTGTTCATCTGAACCACATAGCTCGGTAATCATCTGCATGGCCATCGGTCCGTGCTCATCACCATCCAGCTCAATATGTCGCTCAAAGTAATAAATTAATTTCGACAAATCTGTTTCGGGAAAGTTAAGTTGAAATCCTTTTAAGATAGCAGTGAACATATCAGGGATCAAATCTTCACGACCAAAAGTAAAGGCTGCCGCTATTTCATGTGGTTTTCCTTGTGCAATTACATCAAAGGTAAACGTGAGAAATGCCTTGATATCTGGATCTACTGCTAGAGAAGCAATGGCTTGTTCGATGGTTTTTCCTTGCTGTAATTGGTCCAAAAAGGCTGTTATAATTCGGGTGTTCGCTTGCGCACCTTCCATGGCATCAAGGTACATCTCAAAATGACTCAAACGCTGTCCGTCTATTGCTAGATCGGATTCTTCTGCTAAGACAATTTCATTGATTAAATAGCGTGTTTGCGGATAAGGCGAAGCAAACCAAGGCGTTGTAGTACAGGTGAGTTTTTGCTGTAGCGCCTTGAGTAAAGACATAAAGTCCCATACAGCATAAACATGGCCTTCCATGAATTTTTGCAAATGGGCGATGGTCGTTATTTTTTGATATAAAGGATGCTCTAATAAAGCGTTGCGTTCAGGCGTAATGAGCTGATTAACGGATTGTATATTCATGGTGTTTATAAGATTTATACAAAAGTAAAAAAGCTTCTCGGTTAGGAGAAGCTCTTTATATAAAGTTTATCTATTTTGTTATAAGCTAGACTACTTGAATGCAGGGAAACCTGTAACATCCATACCTGTAATCAACAAGTGGATATCGTGTGTTCCTTCGTAAGTAACCACAGACTCAAGGTTCATCATGTGACGCATAATAGAATACTCGCCTGTGATCCCCATTCCACCTAACATTTGACGTGCATCACGAGCAATTTCTAATGCCATAGCTACGTTGTTGCGTTTTGCCATTGAAATCTGAGCAGTTGTTGCTCTTCCTTCGTTTCTCAATACACCTAAACGCCAAGTTAACATTTGTGCCTTTGTGATCTCTGTGATCATTTCAGCCAATTTCTTTTGTTGTAATTGAGTAGCTCCAATTGGTTTGTCAAATTGGATACGCTCTTTAGAGTAGCGCAATGCTGTATCATAACAATCCATTGCTGCTCCGATTGCTCCCCAAGCAATTCCATAACGCGCAGAATCTAAACATCCTAGTGGTGCACCTAATCCTGATTTGTTTGGTAATAAGTTTTCTTTTGGAACTTTTACATTGTCAAAAATAAGCTCTCCAGTTGAAGATGCTCTTAATGACCATTTATTATGTGTTTCTGGTGTAGAGAAACCTTCCATGCCTCTTTCAACGATTAAGCCGTGAATTCTACCTTCTTCGTTTTTTGCCCAAACTACTGCAATATCAGCAAATGGCGCATTCGAAATCCACATTTTTGCTCCATTTAATAGGTAATGATCCCCCATATCTTTGAAGTTGGTAATCATTCCTCCTGGGTTTGACCCATGGTCAGGCTCTGTTAAACCAAAACAACCGATCATTTCTCCAGTTGCTAATTTTGGTAAATATTTATTGCGTTGTTCTTCGTTACCGTATTTCCAAATTGGATACATGACTAAAGAAGACTGAACAGATGAAGTTGAACGTACACCTGAATCTCCTCTTTCAATCTCCTGCATAATTAAACCATAGGAAATTTGGTCTAATCCTGCTCCGCCGTATTCTGTTGGAATATAAGGACCAAATCCTCCAATTTCAGCTAATCCACTGATAATTTGTTTTGGGAATTCCGCTTTTTGAGCGTATTCTTCAATAATTGGAGATACCTCTCTTTTCACCCATGCTCTCGCTGCATCGCGAATCAATTTGTGCTCTTCTGTAAGCAAATCATCTAAAAGATAGTAATCTGGCGCCTGAAATAAATCTGGTTTCATAATATTCTTAAGTTTATCAGTTGTGACAACAAAAATAAGTAATATTTAGATATGTGCAATTTTTGGGCGTGAAAGTATATTTAAATTGCCGTTATTTTAGGTGTTAATAGAAAGATAGATCGAAATTAGAGGTTTAGCGAGTAATGGATAGAAGAGCCTGATCGGGATGAAATACGTATGTTTTCGACCACTCCATCTTGTAAATTACTGGTAGCGGTTGCTACTTTTTAGCAGATATTCCTCCTTCAAAAACCAGCAAGAGGAAAGTCAACGAGCTTGAGAATTCCCTTGAACTGACATTTATTGAGTTGGGATGTATAGGGCCAATTGTAATTCATGAGCCAATTAAAACAGTTAATCGGCTCATTTTTTTGTAATCTATTACTTTACAGTGATTCGTTTGTCTTTCTTTTTTTGCGTTTGATTCCTCTTCTAATCAAGAAAAATATACCTATACTAATGAGGATAAACGGCCAGATGTAGAAAAGCCCTAAGGTAAATGAAACTAAATTGTCCCATCCTGTTTTAAAAGCACCCGTAAAATCAGAACCAACCGAAGTGGTTGAAGGTTGTGTTTCGTAAAAAACGACAGTCAGTGTGCTGTACGCAATGCTACTTTTTAAATAGTTCAATCGCCCTTCATAAGATTCGATATCAGAACGCAGGATTTCGATTTCTTTTTCAATGGACAAGATTTCCTCTATTTTAGTAGCTTTACCCAAGAGCGCCTTATAGCGACTTTCCAGCTCTTTTTTTGTTTGGATACGCGATGCTACGTCTATAAATTCTTCCGTAACATCTAGGGCTTTGATGTCTTGTTGCTCTATGTTTTTGGCTGTGGTAGTAATATCTGTTAACAGGTTTTCAAAATGTGCTGCAGGAATACGCAAGGTTAGGGTATAAACGGAGCGATTTCCGTAGGATTCTGTATTGTCTTGAGATACATACCCTTGGTATTTTGCAATAACAGTAGTAAGTTGTTGACGCGTATCTTTTGCATTTTCAGTTTCAAAGCGAATACTTCCCTCTTTGATAATTTTGCGTTGTATAGCCTGTTGGTCCTCGAGGTTTTTAGCAGGAACAGGATTTGCCTCAGCATGCGCCAAACCTACCGTTGTATCAGCAGCTGAATGCTCATAGTTTTGGTTGCATGCCATAGCAGTAAAAAGAGAAAATCCCCCCAATGCGATAAGTAAAAATCTTTTTTTCATAGCTTCTTTTTTGTGCTTCAAGAACCTCCTTTGTGGATTGTTTTCTTCGGCCTTTAGAGTGATTAAAAATATTAAAAATGAATGAAAGTCAGTTCGTTTTTTTGTAGGAGATACAATTTTTCGTTTAACAAAAATTAAATTGCAGATAGTACAAAAAAGAGTAAATTGCACGACAACCAATGAAATACAGCAGTAAATAATGAAAAAAGCAAGCATTTTATTTTTAACAATCGCCTTTTCCACGCTGAGTTTGGCACAGGAAAAATTACATATTAAAGGAAAACTAAAAGGACTAACAGAAGAAGCTTCCTTGATACTAATAAGTGGAGAGCAACAAATAGAAGTACCCAAAAAAGGAGAAGAATTCGAAGTTGAAATGAAGCTATCAGAAGCGCCAGCGCCTGTGTATTTGGTAGTTAAAGAGGGGCAAGGAGTTAAAAATACACGTTTTTTTCTAGGACATGAAACGGTTGTGATTGAAGGATCTATGGATAATTTTTCTCAAGATATTCAAGCAGTGCCCTCGGAAAACGACAAACTTCGCTACGAGAATTATTTGGCCAGTAAAAGTTTGCGTTTTGAAATCACACAGTTACAACAAGATATGATGGAGCTTTTGCGTCGGGGAGAACAACAAGATCTCGTTTCTGCTTTTTATTATAGCGAGAAAGCGCCTGTAGGAAAAATAACAAAAGTTCTTCGAGAGGTAGATAAAATCGACTATGTATTTATAGAGCAACACATCAATACGGCTTATGGGCGTTCGATGCTTCAGTTTGTGATGAATCGATTTACAGATGAAGAATTACAACACCTATTTGACCTAGTGGATCCTCAGTATAAGGACACAAAAGAAGTGAAATATCTCGATGCCTTGATTCACTATAAAAAACTAGAAGTTGGTGATTCATTTTACGATTTTACCGCTTTGGATCAAGAGGGAAACACGGTTCATTTTCGCGATTTATTTCAAGGAAAACCAGTCTTGTTAGATTTCTCTACGATGAATTGTAGGACTTGTCAAGAAGTCGCTCCTCAAACTGCTCAATTGGCAGAAGAATTAAAAGATCAACTGACTTATGTTACCTATTATGTCGATAATAAAGAGGATATTATGGAGATGTACTATGAGTTAAAAAATAAGAAAGGACTGATGCTTTGGAATAAAGCAGGGCGTTTGGATATTGCCTATGCAAAATATAAAAACTATGGAACACCGAGTTATATTCTGTTCGATGCTCAAGGGATCGTAAGACAGGTTGAGTCTGGCTATGTCGAAGACTTTGAGCAAGAGGTCAAAGCTTGGTTAAAAAAATAAAAAATGTCCAGCAATTGCTGGACATTTTTCGTTGAAATTTAGAATAAACAACAACCAGGATAGACAAATAAAGCAAAGTCACACCTTGGTTAACTATAGAATAAGAATAATTATTTTTTTATTTATCGGCCAAGCGCAGTATATCACCAAACACGCCTCTTGCGGTTACGGATGCACCAGCGCCAGCGCCTTGAATAATAATGGGGTTTTCTCCATAACTCTCGGTATAGATCTCAAAAAGACTATCGGATCCTTGTAACTGTCCTAAAGCAGAATGGCTAGGTACAGCAATCAACTTGGTCTCTAATAGACCTTTATCTTGTTGTAAATCACCAGAGAGTTCGCCTACATAGCGCAATACTGTATGAGGTTGAAGTTCTTTTTTAAGGACTTCGAAGGGTGAGTCTAAGGACGTAAGGTTAGCAAGAAAGTCTGATGTATGTAAAGCTTGTAAGGCAGTTGGAACTAAATTTTGAATTTGGATTTCTTCAAATTCATTTTCTAAATCTAGTTCACGAGCGAGAATTAAAAGCTTTCTCCCTACATCATTGCCTGATAGATCTTCTCTTGGGTCAGGTTCTGTAAATCCTTTGGTAATAGCCTCTTGTAATACTGTACTAAAGGGTTTGTCTTGGACAGAATACTGATTGAAAATATAGCTTAAACTACCTGAAAAAACACCCTTTATTTTGGTAATGTTCTCCCCAGATAAATGCAAGAGTTTGATGGTGTCAATAAGTGGTAATCCAGCGCCAACATTTGTTTCATATAAATATTCTTTGTGGTTGTTTTTTAAGGTTGTACGTAGCTTTTGATAGAAATCATACGAAATTGTATTGGCAATTTTATTGGAGGATATTAGATCAAAACCACCTTCAACCAGGGGAATATAGTTTTGTATAAATCCCTCAGCAGCTGTGTTGTCTATGGCAATAAGATTTTCCAAGTGATGCTGTTCTGCAAAGGCAATTACATCTTGTATGGTGTACGAAACGCCGTGATCTTCGATTGTTTGACGCCAATCTGTCGTAATTTCACCTTCTGTAAGGTATACTTTTTTAGAATTACCGATGGCAAATAGGTGAAGCTCGATGTTTTTCTTTGCCGTAATAGTTGCCGCTGAAGCTAAGATTTGATCAATTAAGGTACCTCCAACCAACCCATGACCAAAGATGGCAAGATTGATTTTTTTGGCAATACCAAAGATCTGTCCATGAATGACGTTTACCGCTTTTTTGGCGTCCTCTTTGCGCACAACCAAGCTGACATTTTTGCCCGTAATCGTATTGTGAAAGAGAATAGGGGTTATTTTATTTTTGACTAAGGCTGCATAAGGTTTGTCAAAGGTACTGAGATCTTGTCCGATGATAGAAATAATGGCGATGTCGGGAACTAGTGCAATTTGATCGACATCTTTGGTGTAAAAATCGGGTTGAAATTCTTTTTTTAAGACTTCAATAGCCTGTGACGCATCTTTTGCATCTACTGTAAAACCCAATCCGCGTTCGGATGAACCTTGAGCAATCACCCCAATACTGATGCCTACATTAGCCAAGGCAGTAAAAATACGGGCATCCACGCCTACAATACCCAACAATCCACGTCCTTCGAGTTGGATTAAGGCTACATCAGACTGTACAGATAAGGATTTGATGCCCTGCTTACTCGGGGTAGAAGAGATCAACGTTCCCTTATTCGTTGGATTTAAGGTGTTTAAGATTCGCAGGGGAATCTTGTTTTCCACCAAAGGTAAAATGGTTTTGGCATGCAAAATAGAAGCACCAAAATGAGCGAGTTCATTGGCCTCATCAAAGTGAAGTTCCTCTATTTTTTGAGCGTTTTTTACCCAGTCGGGATTGGCTGTATAAATACCATCCACATGGGTGTAATTTTGCAATTCAGTAGCGCCCGTAAAATTGGCGAGTAAAGCGGCAGAATAATTACTGCCATTTCTACCCAATGTAGTTGTTTCTCCTCGTTCCGTTACACCGATAAAACCCGTCACCACAGCAAGAACTTCGGGATCTAAACTTTTAAAGTACAACGTTGTTTTGGCTTTGGAAACTTCCTCTTTTACTTGTGCCTGACCGAAAGACGTATCGGTAACAAAAAAATGACGACTGTCAATGGCTACCGCTGGAATGCCTTGCTGTGTTAAGTGATGGGTTAATACTTTACTCGATATTATTTCACCCTGTGCTAGTACGCTATCTTTGATTTTTAAGCTGTAGTCTTCCAAAAGGGATACGCCTTCATATACTTTTTGTAGTAAGGTAAATTCTTCTTCTAAATCAATTCCTACATGATACGATCTTTTCTGAAAGGCGAGAAAAGGTGTGAGATAATCTTCTTGGTTTTTAGCAAGATTTAGTAGAGATTCTAGCGTATCTGTTGTGTCGCCAATGGCAGAAACCACCACAGCAATTTTTCCTTGCGTAGCCTTGTCTTTGATGATGGAAATGACGTTGTCAAATGCTTGCCCTGATGCAAGTGATTTTCCTCCGAACTTTACTATTTTCATTGTATTGTTGATTTAGAATAGGGTTTGTATTCGGTCGTTTAATTGCTCATACTCTAGGAGAAAAGCATCGTGACCGTGTATAGATTGTATTTCTTTGTAGGTGATAGTCGCACCATATTGTGCTAGTTTTTCTACCGTTCGCACCTGTTCCTGTTGGGTAAACATATAGTCCGAATCAATGGCAATAACGGTGATTTGGATGGATGTTTGTCCAGCAAATGTTTGGAGCTGTTTTTCTGTTCGCTCTTGTCCAATCGTTTTTAAAAGATGGGTCATCAGTTGATACGCTTGAAGGTGAAAGCGATTCTTGAGCGATTCTCCGTGGTAATTCAACCAGCATTCAACAGCGTATTTTTCTTGTTCCCGTTGTCTGTTGAATTTTTGAACCATGGATGCGGGTGTGCGATACAATAACATCGCGTGTTTACGCGCATCTTCTAAGGGATGGCTCGAGTGAGCGAGAATGGTTTCTTGTACGTGTACTTGACCAATTAACCAATCCGAAGCCTGTATATTAGTGGCAATTGGAATTAAGTGGGTGATGGCCTTTGGACGTTGTATGGCCATGTCCCAAGCAATGCTTCCGCCCAAGCTTCCGCCAATAACAGCATACAATTGTTTGATTTGCAGTGCATCCAGTCCTTTCCAGAATAAGTCAGCAATGACTGCTGTAGTGAATACGCGATAATTTGACAGCAAATGAGCTGTAGATCCCTCGTATCCATTACCCGGAATATTAAAGGCAATAACGGTATAACGGTTTAAATCAATGACTTGTCCCGATCCAATAAGTGGTTTCCACCATCCGCGATCCCCTGCTACGGTGCTATTTCCTGTCAAGGCGTGATTAACCAAGACAATAGGAGCTTGATGCAAGGGTTGACCAAACACTTCATAACTCAGCCGTAGCGTTTGTTGGGTTTGGTCAGGTAGCTTATAGTCCAATAAAAAAAGGTAGTTCAAGTCGTTCATACAGTATGATTATCCCTTTTTTGAGGGGATAAAGGAATTAGTTTAATGTTTTAAATACGCGTGCTAAATCGTGTTTCAAATCTTCCAATGATTCGATTCCAACAGATAGACGCACCAAATCTGGCGTTACGCCCGTAGCTTTTTGCTCCTCTACTGTGAGTTGTTGATGGGTAGTAGATGCTGGGTGAATCACTAGCGATTTGGTATCACCAATATTAGCTACTAAAGAAAAAAGCTGGGTCTCATCCGCTACTTTTTTCGCTGCTTCGAACCCTTGTTTTAAGCCAAATGTAATGACACCACTCTGCCCTTCAGGAAGGTATTGCTTCGCTAAATTGTGATAAGGACTAGAAGCCAAACCAGGGTAATTGACCCAAGCTACAGCGTCTTGGGTTTCTAGCCATTGAGCTAACCCCAAGGCATTTTCGCTGTGTTTTTTCAGTCGAATAGGTAGCGTTTCTAACCCTTGAATAATTTGAAATGCATTGAATGGACTTAATGCGCCACCCAAATCGCGCAACCCTTCTAAGCGTATTTTTGCAATAAAAGCTGCTTTTCCCAAGGCTTCGTGGTAAATTAAACCGTGATAACCTGCAGCTGGTTCTGTAAATTCTGGGAATTTCCCACTGCTCCAATCAAAAGTTCCCGCATCGATAATCGCTCCACCCAATGCTGTTCCATTACCTGAAATGTATTTAGTCAAGGAGTGAATAACGATATCAGCACCGTGTTCAATTGGACGCAATAACGCTGGAGAAGGCACGGTGTTATCAACGATTAAAGGGATCTTATTCGCTTTAGTAATCCCAGCAAGTTGTTGTAAATCGATGAGGTCCAATTTGGGATTTCCCAAACTCTCTACAAAAATAGCTTTAGTATTTTGTTGTATGTTTTTGCTGAAGTTACTCAAATCAGAAGGGTCTACAAAAGTAGTGTGAATACCCAAACGCGGTAAGGTCACATTAAGTAGGTTGTACGTACCTCCGTATAAGCTGTTGGAAGCCACAAGATGGTCGCCCGCTTTTAATAGGGTTAAAAGGGTTGTACTAATAGCCGAAGCGCCTGATGCGGTTACTACGGCACCAATCCCCCCTTCTAATGCTGCGAGGCGTTGTTCTAAAATATCGTTGGTTGGATTGTTTAATCGCGTATAAATATAAGCGGGTATAGAGAGGTTAAACGCTCCTGCTGCGTGTGCTGCGTTTTCAAAAACATAAGAGGAGGTTTGGTAAATAGGAACAGCTCTAGATCCTGCGGTTTGTGTCACTTGATGCCCAGCGTGTAATGCTTGGGTTGAAAATTTAAAATTGCTCATAACTATAGATTTAATGGGTTGGAAAAAGACATAAAAAAAAGCCCCACCGACTGACCGGTGAGACTCCAACTAATTTATCCTGCTTTATATCAGATTAATTCGTTGACTTCCGGCCATAACAAGGAGCGAACATCATGGTGTTCGTTGTCATACACATCATCATTGAATTAGAATTGAAAATCATGGTTCTTTTTTTTATCTGTGAAAACCAAAACGAAAAATAGAAGTGAACTATCTTCATTTTGATTGTTTTGTTGTAGAGCAAATTTCTGCAAAATAATTCAAATGGCAGTTATAAAAACTTGAAATACTATAATTTTAGATAAAAATTCTGCAATAGGGTGGTGAATTCGGGGGTGTAACAGTGTCTTTTTTCTTCAATTGTCAGTTCATTTAGAGGAATTTTCTCTATGCGCTTTCTTGAAAATGCAAGTAAACTGCGTTTTATCTCACTGCTAGGCGTTCCTTTTACGCGCGTGACCTGCATAGGGTAGATATCAAACTCCGCAGCGAGGTACATGATGCGCTCTTCTTCTTTGGAAGGAATGATCAAACTAAATACGCCATCTTCAGCTAAAAAGTACTCCACTGCTTCGATGAGTAACTCAAAGGGAAGTGCTTCTTGAAAACGCGCTTGATCTCTTTTTTCATCCGGAGTATGGTAATCTTCGCTATAAAAAGGAGGATTGGAGACAATCAGGTCATAGGTTTCATCCATGCCATTTGCAAAATCCTCTAATCCTGCGTGATAGCAGAATAAACGATCCCCCCACGGACTATTCTCAAAGTTTTCGATGGCTTGTTCATGGGCATCGGCATCAATTTCTACCCCATCAATTTGTTCCGCATCGGTGCGTTGGGCAAGCATTAAGGCAATTAATCCTGTACCTGTACCAATATCTAATATTTTAGTTGGGTTGTGGTCTATGGGAGTCCAAGCACCTAAAAGTACACCATCCGTACCTACTTTCATGGCGCATTTGTCTTGGTGTATCGTGAATTGTTTGAATTGAAACATAAGAATACGTGTAATTTTGAAGGTCAAAAGTACAAAAAATACAAAGGTTGATGAGGTAATGTGAATACAGTATAGGTTATTTTTCGATAGAATCACGTGATTTCTATATAGGAATCCTTCGAGTCTTCTTCAAGTCTTCTTCGAGTCTTCTTCGACAAAAAGGCCTTTTTTCCTTGTAATCTCCTAGCATGGTCCAAGTATTGTCGAAGGAAGGTATACGGATACTAGAGAAACAGTAGTATGTAGCCTTTTATTTCGATAAAGAATAACAGGAGGAAAGAACTGAAACTTTGGGAAAGAAGCTGATTAGATGAGTTACTTTAATTTTATTTCAAGAATATCCCAAAGCGTTTACGACACGTATGATCCGAATGAATGCAATCTAAATGTAAAAAATACCGCCCTAAATGTAAAGTATTTCATACATAATGAAAAGTTTTTATTACATTTGAATTCACTTTATAATCAAAAAACGATGGAGACAAAATTTTTATTACCTCACGCTTGTAAGAAGTTTGGTTGGATCTTATTGATCCTGAGTACGCTTGTTTGGTTCTATTTACAACTAACGGGACAAGAGGAACTTCCTTTTTTAGAAACTTCGGTATTTAGTATAGCGGGAAGTTATTTTTTAACGGATAATACGGCTTTTTTCACTGTAATCAAGGCGAATATCACCACTACCTTGATTGGAAGTTTATTTTTAATTGGCGGGTTGGGCGTTGCTTTTTCAAAGGAAAAAATAGAAGATGAATTTATTGCTACATTGCGATTGGAATCGTTTCAATGGTCTTTTTTGATCAACTATATTTTGTTGTTCTTGGCCTTTGTCTTGATCTACGGTTTTGACTTTTTTTATGTCATGATCTACAATATGTTTACCATGTTGATTTTATTTATTTTCCGTTTTCACTATTTAGTAGTGCGCCATAAAAAATAATGCGATGAAGAATACGTTAAAGGTACAACGTGCCATTAAAAATATAACACAAGAAGAATTAGCCACTATTATTTCAGTTACTAGACAAACGATCAATGCCATGGAGAAGAATAAATACGTTCCTTCTACGGTGCTGGCGTTAAAGTTGGCGCGTTACTTTGAGGTAGCTGTGGAGGATTTATTTATGTTAGAGGAAACAGATTAGTCTAGCGCAAATTTGATGAGGTGATAAGAAGATGAGTGGGTGAGAAATCCTACCTCAAACAAATCGAAATTCGAAACGCAGTGTAGATTCATTGATTTTGGTGTTCGATGAATCTTCGATTTGTTTGTTCGAAAACCGCATAAAAAAACACCTTTAAAGAAAAAACGTTCTCTAAAGGTGTTTGATACTATTAACGATAAAAATTAATTACCTAAATACAAGTCCACTAAACCAGCGGGGATATTAAGTATTAATTTTTTGTTTTCTCGATCTACTTCTTCGATAAGTTGATCAATCATGGGCACTAAGATTTCTGTACCTTGGTGATCAATTTCGAATAGGGCTTGGTAATTGCTGTCGTTAATACGCACTAAAGTTCCAACAGAACCCAAGGTGATATCCACTACTTCAAAACCTTCCACTTCGTGATAATAGAACTTATTTCCTTCTAGTTTGGGCAATAAGTTCAGGGGCAAATACAATTCCGATCCAATGAGGCGATCTGCTTCTTCTTCCGAATTACAGTCTTCAAATTTGACTCTTAGGAAATCGTTTTTGTGCAAAAAAGCATCTTCAATAAAAAAAGGAACCAGTTGTCCGTTAAAGTCAACGAACACTGATTCCAAATTTTCGTATAACTCAGGTTCATCTGTGTCTAAATAGACCAAGAGTTCCCCCTTGAAGCTAAATTTTTTTGCGACTTTGCCTAAATAGAAACAATCTGTTTTACGCATATCGCCAAGAAATTATGCTTGAGTTTCTTCGTTGTTTTCTTCAGTTGCTTCTTCAGTTTCTACAGCAGGTGTAGACTCAGCAGCAGCTTTAGCTACGTTAGCAGCAGCGCGTTTAGCGTTAGCTTCTTTTTCAGCAGCGATTTTTTGTGCTTTATCAGCCGCTTTAGAAGATGTTAAACCATCTTTTTTCGCGTTGATTTTGTTTGCTTTCTCTTCTAACCAAGCTGCAAATTTAGCATCTGCTTGCTCTTGAGTTAAAGCACCTTTTTTCACTCCACCTTGTAAGTGGTGTTTCAATAAAGCACCTTTGTAAGAAAGTAATGTTCTAGCAGTATCCGTTGGTTGCGCACCATTGAATAACCATTTAACAGCTGAATCTACATCTAGCTCAACAGTTGCAGGGTTTGTGTTTGGATTGTACGTACCGATTTTCTCTAAGTATTTACCATCTCTTTTAGCGCGTGAATCAGCAGCTACTACCCAGTAAAAAGGTTTTCCTTTTTTACCGTGTCTTTGTAATCTAATTTTTACAGACATAATAATGTGTTTTGTTTGAGGTACCCGACCTCGGTTAAAAATTTGCGCAAAGATACTAACTTTTTTAATTAGTTGAATGAATAAAATAGAAAAAAATAAAATCAAAGCTCCTTGATTATAAAGAAGTTACTGAATGAAAAATAGAAGTAAGGGAGGGTAGGGCTAGGGGGTACTGTGAAAGACAAAGGGTAATTGCTGTATTTGATTCTCAATGTTAGATGCCTTTTAGGTGAATTTTATTGCTTTAAAAAAAGTGATCCCAATAAAGGGAATAGTATATGGGTTGTACAGTTAAAAATTGTATTTTTCTCAAAAGATTCAAGAGAGTGCTACTGCTTACAAAGTCAATGAATTGTAATTATAAGGAAACATAAAAATTAGTTTGTTGTCTAAGTTAAAGTTTTATTAAAAAAATTTTTTTATGAACAATAAAAAATATATTTTTGCGATGTATATATATCACTAATAGGTTAGTATAATATGAGAAAGATAATAGGAATATTTGCTTTGGCTCTAGGATTTATGGCGTGTGAAAATGATGTTAAATTTTCAGATCCTGGTATGCACGCTACGATGACGTTAGAGGCGATAACGGATACAGCTAGAATAAACGGGAATCCTTATAGTCATTTTGCTGAATATAAGCCACAAAGCTTTAAGGCATACGTGGTAAATGATAAGACGTTGATCATTGATGCTAAAACGGATTCTACTCAGTTGAGAATTTATTTGCCAGATTATGAATTTGGTGCAAAATACGAGTTTAACGCAACAGATAATATCAAAGCGGATTATCTGGTATTCAATGACTTTGAGAAGATCAAAGCTTCCTATGCTACTGATGCCTTGTCATTAGTAGGAGAGAAACCAGTAAATCGCCCAGGCTATGTTATCCTTGATTCAGCAGATAAACAAGTTCCAGGAACAATTTCAGGAACGTTTGTGATCAATATGAATGCAAATAAATTACCTGAAAATGAAATAGGACCTGATGGGACCTTAGTGAAGCGCTATGTAGATAGAAAAGCATTCGACGGAGGAGTATTCTATAGAATCCCCTTAGAAAAAGGAAAATAAAGATTTGTAAATTTATTTATATTGAGAAAAGTCGCTTACGAAGTAAGCGGCTTTTTTTGTACCTTTGAAATTGGTACAAATCTTCCCTTTTTTGGGTTAATAAGCTATAAATCAAGTATGTATTTAATTTTTGATACGGAAACCACTGGGCTTCCGAAGAGTTGGTCTGCTCCTTTAACGGATACTGATAACTGGCCGCGTTGTGTGCAAATCGCATGGCAGTTACACGATGATATGGGGCGCCTTGTTGAACATCAAGATTATCTGATTAAACCAAAAGGATACAATATTCCTTATGATTCTGAACGTATTCACGGAATTTCTACAGAATTAGCAGAAGAGCAAGGTATCGATCTGGAAGAAGCCTTGGCTAAATTCAATATTGCCTTGTCTAAAGCTCGTTTTATAGTTGGACAAAATATTGGCTTCGACGTCAATATTATGGGATGTGAGTTCTATCGTATGGGCGTGGATAGTATCCTAACCAAGATGTCTGTATTAGATACGTGTACCGAAGTTACAGCGGAAATGCTGAAACTACCTGGAGGACGTGGAGGACGCTATAAATTGCCTACACTTACAGAATTGCATACCTATTTGTTTGGAGACGCTTTTGCAGAGGCACACAATGCAACCGCTGACGTAGAGGCAACCACGCGTTGTTTTCTAGAGTTGATTAAACGTGGAACTTTCTCTAAAGAAGAACTGCAATGTGATGATACCTACGTTCAACGCTATACGGATTTTAATCCACAGCCCTTTCAACCGGTTGGGTTAAAACACATCAACCTAAAGAAAGCTTCGGATGAAATCAGAGCACGTCTAGCGAAATTACAAGGTAGTGCAACGGAAAAAATATCTTCCGAAGAGCGCTTGAAATTTCAACAAGCAAAATTTGCCCATTTACACGTACATACCCAGTTTTCTGTCTTACAATCCACCATTGGAATTCCCAATTTAGTTAAAAAAGCGGGTGAGATGAATCTCTCAGCTATTGCGATGACGGATCACGGAAATATGATGGGAGCCTTCCACTTTGTAATGGCAGTCAATAACCACAACAAGGGAATCGAAGCGCAAAATAAAGAGCGTTTGACAAATGGAGAGCAACCCTTGCCTTTGCTTACACCTATTGTAGGTTGTGAGTTTTTTGTCAACGAAAATCACCTCGATCGCACCAAAAAAGACAATGGATACCAAGTGGTACTCTTGGCAAAAAATAAAAATGGCTACCACAATTTAGCGAAGATGGCTTCGATCGCTTATACAAATGGATTTTATTATGTGCCCCGTATCGATAAAAGTGTGGTGGAGCAGTATAAAGAAGATGTTATGGTGTTGACTGGAAACTTATTTGGTGAGATTCCAGGTAAGATCCTAAATGTGGGGGAACGTCAAGCAGAAGAAGCCTTGATTTGGTGGAAAGAGCAGTTTGGTGAAGATCTATATGTTGAGCTCATGCGTCACGGTCAAGAAGACGAG
Organism: Myroides sp. C15-4; assembly: GCF_050522745.1. NCBI lineage: Bacteria > Pseudomonadati > Bacteroidota > Flavobacteriia > Flavobacteriales > Flavobacteriaceae > Myroides > Myroides sp. C15-4. The sequence continues at coordinate 41,414 of NZ_JBMVQX010000005.1, forward strand.
AATCGCGTCAATCAAGTGTTGATTGAATTGGCTCGCAAGCACAACATCAAAATGGTAGCCACCAATAACGCTTACTATCTTGATAAAAAAGACGCCAATGCGCACGATATTTTACTGTGCGTAAAGGATGGAGAAAAACAAAGTACACCGATTGGTAGAGGTAGAGGATATCGCTATGGATTACCCAATCAAGAGTACTATTTCAAGTCAGAAGAAGAAATGAAAAAATTGTTTGAGGATGTACCTGAAGCAATTTACAACATACAAGAGATCGTCGATAAAGTAGAACCATTTGTTTTACATCGCGATGTACTACTTCCTAAATTCGACATTCCAGAAGAGTTTCAAGATGCACGTGATTTAGAAGGGGATGGCTCTGGGAAACGAGGGGAAAATAACTATTTAAAATACCTGACCTATGAAGGGGCAAAACGCAGATATCCAGAGGTAACCGAAGCAATACGCGAACGCTTGGATTTTGAGTTGGCTACTATTGAGCGTACGGGATATCCAGGATATTTCTTAATTGTACAAGACTTCATCGCAGCTGCTCGTCAAATGGGAGTCTCTGTAGGACCTGGTCGTGGATCCGCTGCAGGATCTGCTGTAGCGTACTGCTTGGGAATTACCAATTTAGATCCGATTGAGTACGACTTGCTTTTTGAGCGGTTCTTGAACCCAGATCGTGTATCCATGCCCGATATTGATATTGACTTCGATGATGAAGGACGCAGTAAGGTAATGGATTATGTAATCGATAAATACGGATCCAATCAAGTGGCTCAAATTATTACGTATGGTAAGATGGCGACGAAATCAGCTATTCGAGATACAGCTCGTGTATTAGATTTACCGCTTTTTGAAGCCGATCGAATTGCAAAACTCATTCCGGGTATGATGCCTTCTAAATGGAACTTAGCTCGTTTCTTATCTGAAGGAGAAGATGCAATTAAAGGCGTATTGCGCAGTGAGGAATTTGATAAGGTAAAAGAATTGATTGCCTTGGCTAAAGAAGATTCACTAGCAGCTGAGACGATTCAACAGGCCAAAATATTAGAAGGTTCCATGCGAAATACGGGAATTCACGCCTGTGGGGTTATTATTACCCCAGACGATATTACCAAATTCGTTCCTGTAACTGTTGCAAAAGACTCGGACTTATACGTGACCCAGTTTGACAACTCCGTTGCGGAGAGTGCAGGTTTGCTGAAGATGGACTTCTTAGGGTTAAAGACCTTGACCTTGATTAAAGACACCATTAAGTTGGTTAAATATAGAACGGGAATTGATATCGACCCAGATTTAATTCCAATTGATGACGAAAAGACATACGAACTCTTCCAACGAGGGGAAACCATCGGGGTGTTCCAATATGAGTCGGCGGGAATGCAGAAATACATGCGAGAACTAAGACCTACTGTTTTTGCGGATTTGATCGCGATGAATGCCTTGTATCGTCCTGGACCATTGGAGTATATACCATCATTTATTCGCCGTAAAAATGGAGAGGAACCGATTGTTTACGATTTAGATGCTTGTGAGGAATACCTACAAGAAACCTATGGAATTACAGTATACCAAGAGCAGGTGATGTTGTTGTCACAAAAACTAGCGGGATTCACCAAGGGGGAAGCCGACGTTTTGCGTAAGGCTATGGGTAAAAAACAAAAGGATGTCTTGGATAAGATGAAACCTAAGTTTGTGGATCAAGCCGCACAAAAAGGGCATGATCCAGTGGTGTTAGAAAAGATTTGGAAAGACTGGGAAGCGTTTGCATCCTATGCCTTTAATAAATCACACTCGACTTGTTATGCGTGGATTGCCTATCAAACGGCCTATCTGAAAGCGCATTATCCTGCGGAGTATATGGCAGCTGTACTCTCTAATAATATGAATGACATCAAACAAGTGACCTTCTTTATGGAGGAGTGTAAGCGCATGGGATTACACGTATTAGGACCTGATGTCAATGAGTCGTTTTACAAATTTACGGTAAATGATGAATATGCGATTCGATTTGGAATGGGAGCTGTAAAAGGTGTTGGACAAGGAGCTGTAAAGACCATTGTCGATAACCGCGCCACTAGTCGTTATCGCTCGATTTTCGATTTAGCGAAGAAAATTGACCTGCGTGCTGCAAATAAAAAAGCTTTTGAAAACTTGGCTTTAGCTGGCGGTTTCGACTGTTTTGAAAATACACATCGTGCGCAATATTTTTATACCGATCCTACGGATCCCAATACCTTCTTGGAAAAGGCGATTAAATATGGAGCGAAAACACAAGAAAGCGAAAATTCAGCTCAAGTAAGTTTGTTTGGAGATAGCAGTGAAGTACAAATACCAGAACCGTTATTACCTGCTTGTGAAGAATGGAGTACAATGGAAAAACTAGCCAAAGAGAAAGAAGTCGTAGGAATCTATATTTCAGGACACCCACTGGATGATTTCCGCTTTGAATTGAAGAGTTTTTGCAATGTACGCGTAGAGGAACTGGCGCGTCTAGAAAACTTTACTGGTCGTGTTGTGAGTTTTGGAGGGATGATTAGCGATGTACAGTTTAGAACCTCGGCAAAGGGAAAAGATTGGGCTGCTTTTACCATTGAAGGTTATGATGAATCATTTGAGTTTCGCTTGTTCAATGAAGACTTCTTGAAATTTAGGCATTTTCTGTTGACCAATACCTTTGTATTTGTACGCGTACAAGTAAACGAAGGTTGGATCAGAAAAGACACAGGAGAACGAGGCGAGCCGCGCTTGCAGTTCATGGAAATGAAACTATTGCACGAAGTCATTCCTTCTTTTGCCAAACAGCTAGTCGTGCAATTGAATGTGAAAGATTTGAGTGAGAGTAAATTGAATGAAATCAAGGCAACATTAGATAAATACAATGGAGATAAACAGGTTTTCTTTGATATTTATGAGTTGGAAAAAGTGGAGCTAGAAGATGAAATAAAACCAAGACCTATGCTCAATATGCCAATAAATGATGATGGGGAGTTAGGAGAAGAGATGATGGGAGAGGATGCATTGTCATTTGATCTCGAAGAGAAGAAAGAAGAATACAGAATCGTCAATCGCATTGAGATGTCGAGTCGAAATAGTCGCATTACAATTAGTGCGGATCTTCTAGAAGAATTAGAACGTCAACAAGTCATGTTTAAATTGAATTAATTTGACTTGATTGCTTATAAAAAAACGCCTTGCTTCAATAAAGCAAGGCGTTTTTTTATTTTTTTTTATTTTAGGTGAAAGATAGATTGAGCAAGTGCCAAGGTTTGTTGATTCCAGTCATGAAGTGAGAGGAAATAAGGCCGTTGTTCTTGTTGTGTTTTTAACGCTTGTTTATTGGTTGGAGTAACCCAAGACGGATAGACGCGAAATCCTCGCTTACCATTCCTTTTTGGCGTTGAGATGATACCTTGTGCTACCAAAGCGGATTTAGGAAAAATAAAACATCCCAATTGATCTTGATCTTCGGTTAGGATAAGGTAAAAATCAAACGTGTCCGTGAGGTTAAATGGCGCTGTAATTCCCGCTTCATTGCGTTTCCAAACGGTTACAAATTGTCCAATTTTCTTTGGCGTTATTTTGGCTTTTCGGTAGATAACAACCCGCGAAGCTAGGGTGCAAGTATATCCCGTATATTCTTCACATTCGGGATCTTTTTCATAGTTGGTACATGTTACATCCAATCGCTGGAGCAGTAAGTCTTGCAGTATTTTTAAATCGTCAGGCATGTTTTTTTGTAAAAATAGGAAAAAACACATGCATACGTTGAACATCTTGTTGTTTATTATCTGTATATGACTTGTTCTTTATATATAAGGTGATCTATAGGGAAGCTAAATATCCTGTGCATTTAGAAAGGCAGAATATAGAAGGTACAGGAATTAGCTTTGTAAATGCTCAAATAGATAAAATTGATTAAAAAGGATGAGGTAAGTATAATTATTTTAGTAGTTTTGTCTTATAACGTAAAAAAAGTATTACCATGGCATTAGAAATAACAGACGCTACCTTTGAAGAAGTAGTATTAAAATCAGACAAACCCGTTTTAGTAGATTTTTGGGCAGTATGGTGTGGACCATGTAAGATGTTAGCTCCAGTTGTATCTGAATTAAGCTCAGATTTCGAAGGAAAAGCAGTAGTGGGAAAAGTTGATGTAGACAACAACCAAGAATTTGCATCAAAATACGGAATCCGCAACATTCCTACCGTATTAGTATTTAAAAACGGAGAAGTTGTAGGTCGTCAAGTAGGAGTAGCTCCTAAAAAAACATACGAAGATTTAATTAACGAGGCTTTATAAGGAGCAATCGAAGGATTAAAATGATAAAAAAACAGGGGTAAATCAACTTACCTCTGTTTTTTTTTTGATCTATTTCCAACTTTTTTCTTGATCTCAACCCAAAAAAAGAAGGAAAAAAGAATAAAATGGAGATGAGGAAGAGCAAAAAGAAGGAGTAAAAGGAGGTGTTTAGATAGAATTGTGGATCATTAAGAGGAAAGAAAGTAGATGTAAAATCAAAATGATGCTAAAAGGCGAAAAAAAAGTTGATTTTTTTTTACCTTTTAGATTACTGAAACTCAGGTGTGTGCTGGATTTGATGAAAAAAAGTTTATTTTTTTTTACCCGTAGATTTGGAAGTGTAGAAAATGGTCGTATATTTGCACCGCATTACAGCAATAAAGACAAGGTTTGGTAGTTCAGTTGGTTAGAATACATGCCTGTCACGCATGGGGTCGCGGGTTCGAGTCCCGTCCAGACCGCAAAACTTAAGAGTAATCTTGAGTCAGCGAAAAAGACGAAGAAAAGAATAAATTTCTTTGTAGTTTTTAAAAAAAGTCTATCTTTGTCGCTGTAATGATTTTATGGTTAATACTGGTTTGGTAGTTCAGTTGGTTAGAATACATGCCTGTCACGCATGGGGTCGCGGGTTCGAGTCCCGTCCAGACCGCCAGTAAAAAAGAAGCCTCTCATTTCGTGGGAGGCTTTTTTTGCCCTCTAATAATCACTGATTATTAGATTGTAAAATTTAGTTGTGTTGTTAAGTGCGCAAGCACTAGGTTTAGTAGTTAGACCAATGAAAAGCTTTCCTGAAATTTACGGAGAGCTTTTTTGTTTTTATATCGTATTGGAAATGGTAAGTGGTGAGTGGTAAGTGGTGAGTGGTAAGTGGTGAGTGGTAAGTGGTGAGTCTACTCACTGTTCACTGTCAACTTTTATCTATATTTGCACTAAGAATAAAATGGTTTATCTGAAGAGATAATCAAAAGGGAATGGAGTGAAAATCTCCAACAGGCCCGCTGCTGTAAGCTCATTGGTTTAACAAGCCTAGTTGTCCACTGTTGTATAATGGGAAGGACGCTTGTTAAGAGTAAGTCAGAATACCTGCCATTTTAGGATTTGTTTCATGTTTTCGATGCCAAAACAATAAACGCAGTAGAACCCTTTTGCTTGTTTGACAAGGAAAAGGGGATAGGCGTATAAGTAGGCTGGTAAAAGGGTTAGAAGTATGCATATATCACCGCTTTCTGTTCTACTCGGATGCTTAGGAAGTGTCTGTTTTTATTCGGGGTTTGCTCAACAACCCATGGATAGTATTACGGCATTGAAAGAAATTGTCGTCCAAAGAGAAATTCCCCTAGATATTATTCCTCCCAAAACCTTAGCTGGTGAATCTTTACAGCGTTTGCAACAGTATAATGTAGCGGATGCCCTGCGTTATTTTGCTGGAGTACAGGTTAAGGATTACGGTGGCATGGGTGGCATGAAAACCGTTGATGTTCGTCATATGGGAACCCATCATGTTGGGGTATATTACAACGGCATACAAATGGGCAATGCGCAAAATGGAATTGTCGATTTGGGTAAGTTTTCCCTAGATAATGTAGAGCAAATCACCTTGTATAACGGGCAGCGTACGACGGCACTTCAGTCAGCACGTGAATATGCATCGGCATCTGCGGTCTATATTCAAACCAAACGACCTGTATTTGCTGAAAAGAAAAAATCAAATGCCTATATAAAGTATACCTTAGGTTCCATTCAATGGGTAAATCCGTCTGCAGGAGTTGAGTTAAAAGTGAATGATAAGGTCAGTACAAGTATTCAGGCGGCTTATCTCTATTCAAATGGCGTGTATAAATTCAGACAAAAGCGATTGAATCTCGATGGGTCGGTAGCCTATGATTTAACAAGCTATCGAAAGAATAGCGGTATTGAATCCTATCGTATTGAAAACAATTGGTTCGGTAAAGATGAGATCAATACATGGCAGGCGATGATCTCTTACTACCAATCACAACGGGGACTTCCTAGTGCGGTTATCAAGAAAAGTGACATCACACTAGATACAGAACGCCCAAAGGAACAGCAAGGGGATAAAAACTTACTGATGCAAGGCGAGTGGACGCGGTGGGTATCACCAGCTTATCAGTTTGTTGTCAAAGGAAAATTCGCCTATGATCAATTGCACTATACCTCGAGGAAAACCGTTGATTTTGAAGGAGAAGAAGTAACCTATAATCCCCAATTTGACAATACGTTTCACCAACAAGATTGGTATTTGTCTGCTGTTCATGCTATTACACTCACGCCTTACTGGAAGGTAGCTTTGGCAACCGATGGTCAGTATACCAAATTAAGAGCCACTCGATTAGGGCAGGGATCTCCTTTTTCAGATCCCGAGCGCTATGCGGTTTATACTGCTTTATCCACAACGGTAACCCAAGGTGCTTTTAAAGCGCAGGCAACAGTACTCGGGAGTTTTACCAAAGAAAAAGTAAGATACAATGTGCAAGCGCCTGATCGTTCTTTCGTGACTCCCTCTATATTTATTAGCTATCAGCCTTGGCAGCATCGCGAATTCATCCTACATACCTTTTACAAACATACTTATCGACTTCCATCCTTTAACGATCTGTATTACACCCAATTGGGGGCGGCACATGTAAAACCAGAATACGTTCGTCAGGTCAATGTCGGCTTTTCTTATCAGCAGGTCCTCGCTTTTTCTTTTCTAAAAGAAGTGAATCTTGCAGTGGATGGGTATTACGCCAACGTAACAGATAAGATTATTGCTTCGCCTACATCGAGTATGATGCGTTGGATGATGTCTAATCTAGGTAAGGTAGAAAATTATGGGCTAGAAGCACAAGTCAAAACGATGTGGGAGCCTGTCTCTGGAGTGACTGCTCAGATTGGGCTGACATATGGATATACCATTGCGCGAGACCTCAGTGTACTACCAGGTGGTAAACCCTCCTACTATGGCGATCAAATTCCCTATGCCCCTTGGCATTCAGGATCGTCTATTGTTGGGATCGATTATCGTGATTGGAGTCTGAATTACAGTTTTATCTATGTAGGAAAACGCTATAATGGCAATAAGAATAACGACAAACGAAATGAATTACAACCGTGGTATACGCACGATTTAGGCCTACAAAAACAAATGAAGTGGCGGGATTGGCAGCTACTTTTTCGCGTAGAAGCAAATAATTTAGCCAATCAGTACTATGAGGTTGTGACTAATTTTCCCATGCCAGGAAGAAATTTTCGAGTATCCATGCGCGTAGCTATTTAATGAGATGAGAATATATATTTTTTTACTACTAGGACTTAGCTTGCTTTGTAGCAGTTGCCGAAAAGAGGAATTGATCTTTGTGTCGGATAGTTCAGTTGTGTCTATACCTGTTCAGTTAGAGGCGTATCAGGGTTTCTATTTGTTGAATGAAGGAAATATGGGAATGAATCGCGCAACGATTGATTGGTTTGATTATGAAACAGGAATCTATACCCGTGATATTTTTTCAGAACGCAATCCAACACTTCCAAAAGAACTAGGAGATGTAGGGAATGATCTTAAAATTTATGGTAAAAAAGCGTATGCTACAATTAATGCCTCGAATTTTGTAGAAGTTTTCGATGTAGAAACAGGGAAACACCTCAAGCAAATTCACGTTCCTAATTGTCGCTATTTGGCCTTTGATCAAGGTAAAGTATATGTGAGTTCTTTTTCGGGAAAGATAGAAATCAATCCCAATGCAGAAATTGGCTTTGTTGCCGAAATAGATACACTGTCGCTTGCGGTTACGCGAAAGGTTAATGTAGGCTATCAACCAGAGGAAATGGTAACCTATCGCAATAAATTATATGTAGCGAATTCGGGAGGTTATCGAGAGCCAAACTATGATACAACGGTGTCTGTAATTGATTTAACCACCTTTACTGAGCTAAAGAAAATAGAAGTCGCACCGAATTTACACCGCATGCAAGTGGATGCGAATGGAGATGTCTATGTCAGTGCAAGAGGTAATTACAAAGAGATTCTTCCTAGTTTGTATGTGATTGATTCAAAAGTGGATGAAGTAAAACAAAAACTAGCTATTCCTGTGTCTAATATGACGATTGACGAGGATGTTTTATACTATTATACTTCTAGCTATCAAACTGATACAGGAAATAGTACAATTTCTTATGGACTTTTAAATACCAATACAAAACAAATAATTCGAACTTCGATAAGCACAGATGGTACAGAAGAGCAGCTGTTAATGCCTTATGGAATTACGGTAAATCCTGAAACAAAAGAAATTTTCTTAACAGATGCACAAGATTATATTGGAAATGGTTATATTTACTGTTTATCTGCTAAAGGAGTGTTAAAATGGAAGGTAATGGCGGGTAATGTCCCAGCACACTTTGCATTTATTAAGAAAAATAATCTAAAAAGTGCAATAGAAATGAGAAGAGATAACAAGAGCAAGGGAAAATGAAACGTGTGAAAAGAAATAGTGGAATAGCGTTGCTAGTAAGTATTGCATTCAGTACCACGATTAGTTGTTCAAGCGATAATACAATAGAGGAGAAAGATCCGAAAGAGTATAAATCGAATGTAACCAAGGTATTGGAGTATGCACCAGCATTTGGACAGTTTGTTAATAAACTCCCGCTATATGAAGAAGGAGATACAGTTGAAAGCATGAGAATTAAAGCAGAAAAAGCTTTACAAAATAATACAGTCATTACATTAGGAGGGTTTGGAGGTTATGTGGTTTTTGGTTTTGATCATACCATTGCCAATGTTCCGGGAAAGCGAGATTTTAGAATATTGGGTAATGCATTTGCCAATAACGCAGAACCAGGCGTGATTTTAGTGGCGTATGACGCAAATAAAAATGGTATTCCCGATGTGGACGAATGGTTTGAAATTGCAGGAAGTGAGCATGAAAAAGGAAGGGTGAAAGCCAAGTATAAGATCGTATATTACAAGCCTGCTAAAGCACTGGACGATAGTCAAGAAGAGATTGAACAATACATTCGATGGGAGGATAACCTAGGGAATAACGGTTGGAAAAAGAAAAATAAATTCCACCATCAAAGTTATTATCCACAATGGGTCAAAACGGAGGTTTTGCGATTTGAAGGAACACTATTGCCAACTAATGCGATAAATGAAGATGAAACAGAGAGTGGATGGCAGTTAAAACCCTTTGCTTGGGGCTATGCAGATAACTATCCGAATCGACAAGAAGGATCGACCATTGATATCGATTGGGCTGTAGATCAGAATGGAAATAAAGTCAACCTTCCGGGAATAGATTTTATCAAAGTGTATACAGGACTAAATCAAGAAGCGGGTTGGTTAGGTGAAACATCAACCGAAGTAGGAGGAGCTATTGATTTACATATAGAGAACAAAAATTAGAACACTTAAATAAATAAATATGAAAAAAAAACTATTTAGACTTAGTGCCTTATTAGTTTTAGGACTAAGCGTATCAACCATTACACTAACGAGCTGTTCAAATGATGATAGTAGCGTATATAATGTAAATGTTGATAAAGGAAAGCTAACGGCAGTTACTTTTGAAGAAATTACAGTAGATTCAGGAATCACTGTTGAAGGAGCTAACTATACTTGGTTTGATTATAAAACAAATGCGCGAATTTCTAAAGAAGCGGTTTTAAAACATGCGTTTACTACACCAGGTGAGCACAAAATCTCATTGAAAATTGAGAAAGGAAGTAGAGTAGAATTATACACGTATTTGGTAGATGTTTCAAAGTCTTTTGACTATGATTATATCCGTTTAGATCTTTCTTCTTTTGATTTAAGTGAAGGAATCGAAACAGCAGGTGGTGCTATTTGGCAAGAAACCTTTACAAAAGATACGGTATTCCAATCCAAAGTGTACACATTCAACCACAATGCAGTAGACGGCAAGTATTGGTCTGGATTTACAGTGTCAAATAGTGAAGATAGTGAAAACCATGCTGCTACGGATGGTGGATGGGTTAAAAACCAATGGGGTTCTATGGCTGAAGGCGGAGTAGCAGGAAAAGGTACACCATTCTTAGTTGCTTATGCAGATCAACAACCAGTAGGTGGATTACAAGCTGGAACGGAGATAAAAATTGAAGACTACAGCGCTGTAGTAACGTTAGATAGCAAAGCGAAATACAAAGCGATCAGTACAGCTGTAGCCCTAAGCCCTTGGTCTTTCTACGGAATTACAGAAGGTGATGATTTTGCTACAAAATTTGAAACAGGAGATCATTTTGCACTTAAAGTATATGGTGTTGGTGCTGACAAGAAATTAACTGCTGCAGAGCCAGTAACGCATTATTTAGTTGATTTCAGAAGTGGTGTAAGTACTATTAGCAAAGAGTGGAATACTGTAGATTTATCTTCATTAGGTGAAGTGAAATACTTGTTGTTCTTCTTAGAGTCAACAGATAAAAATGACGCAGGATACGCGAATACGGCACTTTATTTTACCATGGATCAATTAACAGTTAATCCTATTTTAGAATAACAATCGTTATAAATAAAAAAAAGTCTCTACCCAACAGTAGGGACTTTTTTTATTGGTAGAAAGTGGTTAGCGGTTATTTTACTTGTAAAATAACCGCTAACCAAAAAAACGGCGTATTTTGCAGCGCAAATTAAAAGTAAAACATAATGGGGTCAAAACCGAGAATAGCCTTGTTTATCGGGATTTTGTGTATTTCTATTTTTCCAGTTTTGGTCAAGATGGCTCTTGTTCCGGGCTTAATTTCTGCCTTTTATCGCATGGCTATAGCGGCTCTGTTTATTGTTCCCTATGCGCTATTTACCAAACAGCTCAAATTATATGATCGCAAGACGATGGGCTTAATTGTTTTGTGTGGGATGTGCTTTGGATTGGATATTGGTGTTTGGAATATTGCTATCCAAGGATCAACTGCTACACAGGCTACCTTATTGGGAAATTTAGCTCCTGTATGGGTGGGAATAGGAAGCTATTTCTTCTTGCAAATCAAACCCTCTGTTAATTTTTGGATTGGAACTGTACTCGCCTTAATCGGTATGGTGACGCTCGTTGGTGTAGAAGTATTTGTTAAGCTATCTTTCGATATCCCCTTTCTATTTAGTATCCTATCTGGATTGCTTTATGCAACTTATATTTTGATGAGTAAGAAAGTTCTTGGGCAAGTAGGTGTGGTTCCCTTTATGTCGTATAGTATTCTCGTATCGACAATTTTTTTAGCCTTTTTGAATCTAGTGATGGGATCTGCCTTTACTGGTTTTTCTGCTGAAGGATGGATGACTTTGGTTGTACAGGGAATTGTTTGTCAGCTATTAGCTTGGTTGCTTATTAGCTATGCGACGCAACATATGCGTGCAACAAGAGTATCACTCAGCTTGTTGAGCCAAGCATTGGTTGCAGCCTTGTTAGCGTGGTATTTCTTGGATGAAGCTATTTCACCGCAAATGATTGTCGGTGGATGTATTATTTTGATCGGAATTGGGCTTACATTTGTCAATAAACCTTTAATTGGTAGATCAAATTAGGGCATAAGTAGAAAATTTCTGAACGATAAGGATAATGCCCCAAATCAGAAAAACAAAACCGAAAACTACTTTTAAAAAGGTAGAAGCTAAAAAGCCTATAAACGAACCAATAGCAGCTTTTAAGGCACGAGAAACATCGCGACTGTCAAAGATGAGTTCACCAATCAAAGCACCGAGAAAAGGGCCTATAATAAAACCTAAGGGGATAGGTGCAATTAGCCCGATGACCAGTCCAATATTCGTTCCCCAAACGCCGTATTTACTACCCCCAAATCGCTTGGTCCCTTGGGCAGGAATGACATAATCTAGTACCGAGATGATCACCGTAACCAGTAAACTACCCCAAAGGGCAAGACTACTTAGCTCAATACCATCGATAAAAGACAAACACAAGATGCCCAGCCAGCTGACAGGAGGTCCTGGTAGAGCAGGTAATACACTGCCAATTATCCCCCCAATTAATAGTAATATACCTAATATCAATAAGAAATACTCCATCTCTTTTTTTTTGTATTTTTGATTAACTAAATTTACAACAATATTGTTTCATGAAACCGAGCTGGATAGTTTTCTTTTTTCCCGTTTTATTCACTTCTTGTCAGTGGATGTCCGCTCGACTTCCCAATGAACAGCAATTGCTTGAGGAAGAGTTAAATAAAATTGATTGGACCAAGGTGGATCTCTATCCAAGTGTAGTAAGTTGTGATTCTATTTTTGATGAAGAATCGCGAAAAGAGTGCTTCTTTGCCTACATTAGAGAAGAACTCGAAGCCAATTTTCGTGTAGATACGCTTCGTGGAACATTTGCCCATATCGATACCCTCAATATACTCGTGACCATACAACCCGATGCACAAGTTTCTTTGGTTTTATATCAATTGAATGATAGCCTCAAACAACATTTGAAAAGTGTAGATAGTCTCCTACAAGAAAAGAGCAAGACACTTCGAAACCTTTCACCTGCGATGAAAAGAGGGGTTCCCGTAACGAGCCAATTCGTATTGCCTTTGGTTTTACACAAACAGTAAGTGGGAATGGAGATTGGAAAGGTGAGATGGGAAAAGGGTGTACATTCCTGCTATAGGTTGACTCTAACAATCCATTTTCTTTTACAAGTCAATGTGTAACAAATGTAAAAAACTATAACTTATTTTTTGACTTTGAAGGTCAAAACAAAGTAGCTACCAATCGAAATAGGTAAAACAATATTTAATAGCCAGATCAACGTTGCCACTAAAGCCACCACCCATTGATTGACATCCAAAGCCGTAAAGATAAACATAGCAATACTTCCTTTTACTGCAAATTCTAAGAACTGAAAATTAGGTAAAGACGAGGCTAAAAGGTAAATAGCGGATACGGCACATAGTAAATCAAAGTAAGGGATATCTACACCAAACAAATAGTATAGAATGACATACTGATGGGTAAAAGAAGCATAGCGCAATAGGGCGAGAAAAAGGTTTTTTCGGTGCTTATTTTTGGGAATCTCTTGAAGCATCTGAATTACAGTATGCATCGAATACCCCTTGATGCTCAAATGGCGTAATGAAAAGAGCAATAGAAGGATTGTCAAGGCTATGCCATAGAGTATCCACAGGTAGTAAGGGGGAATAAATTGATGGGTGTAGTTGAGAATTGTTAAGCCAAGTAAACCAAATAAAATGGCATAAATGACTTGTACTCCGTTGCACAACATATTGAGAAAAATTACCTTTCCTGTATCTTTCTTGGCAAAATACAGGGCTTTACCCGCATATTCTCCAATGCCATTCGGAGTGAAAATTCCCAGGGTTAACGCACTGAGTACTTGTTTGGTTGCCTGTCCTACACTGATGGGCTGAATCAACGAAGCTAAATTTTGCCACTTTAAAATCTCGATGAATCGATTGGAAAAAGTCAAAAAGAGTAAAGCAAGTAAGGACCACCTGTGTTGCGGATCAACAAAAACTGTCTTGAGTAAGACTAGATCTATAGTATTGTCAGTAGACAGTTTGTTATAGATATAATAAAATGCACTACTTACGACGATTATCTTAAGTAGAAGTACAAGGAATTGCTTAGTTTTGTCGGATACAATTTTCATCATCGCAAAGTAAATCATATTTTTCGGGTTGAGAATGACAAAAGAAAAAAAAGAGAATTTGACACTAGATAGAATTATATTAGGTATTGATCCAGGAACTACCATTATGGGGTTTGGACTTATTCGCGTGGTAAATAAGCAAATGGAATTTATTCAATTGAATGAATTACAGTTGAATAAGTATGACGATCACTATACTAAATTGCGTCGAATTTTTGAGCGTACCATGGAGTTAATTGAAACCCATTGTCCTGATGAAATTGCTATTGAAGCACCCTTTTTTGGAAAAAATGTACAGTCGATGCTAAAGCTAGGGCGCGCCCAAGGTGTTGCCATGGCAGCTGGACTTTCGCGCGGTATTCCCATTACAGAATATGAACCGAAGAAGATCAAAATGGCTATTACAGGTAATGGAAATGCAAGTAAAGAACAAGTAGCCAAAATGCTCCAGCAATTGTTGGGATTGAAAGAGTTGCCCAAAAACTTAGACAGTACCGATGGATTGGCAGCAGCTGTGTGCCACTTTTTTAATTCAGGGAAAACGGTTGTTGGTAAATCCTATAGCGGTTGGGATGCTTTTGTAAAACAGAATCAAGATCGAGTAAAGAAATAATGGCAGGTATTTACATTCACATTCCCTTTTGCAAACAAGCTTGTCATTACTGTGATTTTCACTTTTCAACCTCTTTGAAGAAAAAAGAGGACATGCTAGAGGCGCTCAAAACAGAGCTAACCTTGCGTAAGGAAGAGCTAAGGAATGAAACAATTGAAACCATTTACTTTGGTGGAGGAACGCCGAGTATTCTCGAAGTGGATGAAATTAATGCACTGATTGATAAGGTGTATGAGTTGTTTGTTGTGGTTCATCAACCTGAAATTACGTTAGAAGCGAATCCCGATGATTTAGATACTGTGACTATACAGCGGTTAGCACAATCCAAAGTCAATCGATTGAGTATTGGCATCCAATCCTTTGGTGAAGAAGATCTCAAAATGATGAACCGCGCACATAATGCACAGGAGGCTGTGACGTGTTTACAAGAAGCTATTCAGTATTTTGATAATATTTCCATCGATTTGATTTATGGTATTCCCAATTTATCCAATGCACGTTGGTTAGAAAACATACAGCGTATTTTAGATTTGGGAATCCCTCATATTTCGTGTTATGCCTTAACAGTAGAGGAACGCACCGCCTTGAATAAACTCATTCAGAAAGGCGTTGTTCCCAGCCCGAAGGAAGAAGTAGCCCATGCGCATTTTATGTTGTTGATCGCTAAATTAAAACAAGAAGGTTACATCCATTATGAATTGTCTAATTTTGCTAAACCAGGGTATTATTCTAAAAATAACTCTGCTTATTGGCTAGGCAAAAAATACTTGGGCATAGGACCTTCTGCCCATAGTTTCGACGGCCAATACCGCAGTTGGAATATTGCTAATAATCCGCTGTATATCAAAGCTATTGAAGCTGGAGAATTGCCTTCAGAGATTGAAGAACTTTCCCTTTCGGATCGCTATAATGAATATATTATGACGGGATTGCGCACGATTTGGGGCGTTGAGTTGGATCGTGTGTTACGGGAATTTGGATCGGAGTATCACCGCTATTTAATCCAAGAATCAGCCTCTTTTATCGCTGAGGGATTAATGAACGAACAGGATGGAATTTTAACCATAACGGATAAAGGAAAATTTTTAAGTGATGGTATTGCATCTGATTTATTTTGGTTAGATTTGAAATAAAACCTTGAAAGCAACCCTATCTATTCTCAATCAAACCCATACGGTTGATTTTGCACAGCCTATTGATATCTCTATTCCACTAACGAATACCGATGAAAATCCCATTGCATGGTATTTAGACAAACCGTCTATTGAGCCTGTTCGCATGGGGGATTGGATAGGAAAAGTCAGCGAGGGACAATCGTCAACTAATTTTAATACCATTGCTTTTAATCCTCACGGGCACGGTACGCATACGGAATGTCTGGGTCATATTACCCGCGATTTTTACAGCATTAACGACACGTTAAAAACCTTTGTTTTTTATGCTCAGCTTCTTACAATTGAACCTCAAAGACAAGCTAATGGCGATGCCGTGATAACAGTAGAACAGTTGCACGCGCTGTGGATCAACCAACAACAAACAGCAATTGTCATTCGTACCTTGCCCAATGCAACAGCGAAGAAACACAGCAAGTATTCCCACACCAATCCACCATATTTGGATGCCGCCGCTGCCTTATTTTTACGCGAACAAGGAATCAAGCATCTGTTGATCGATCTTCCTAGTGTGGACAAAGAAAAGGACGAAGGAAAGCTCCTGGCACACAAAGCGTTTTGGAATGTAACAGACATTAAAAAAGTCAACGAAGACGCGCAATTTGATGCAACGATTACCGAGATGATCTATGTGCCAGATTGGGTACACGATGGTTTTTATCTCCTGAATATACAGATTGCCTCTTTTGTAAATGATGCCTCGCCTAGCAAGCCAATTTTATATCAAATTCTTTAACGTCATACCATGGATGTACATGTTATTTACGACTATTGTCTGAACAAAAAAGGCACCACAGAAGATTTTCCCTTTGATGAGGAAACACTGACATTTAAAGTAGGAGGAAAGATTTATCTGCTCCTCAATTTGACTAAATGGGAGCAGGGCAATTGCTTTGTCAATTTAAAATGTGATCCTGAAAAGGCGGAAGAGCTTCGCGCAGATTACAGCGAAATTGTTCCAGGATATCACATGAGTAAAAAACATTGGAACAGTATACACCTTGGTGGAGCTGTACAATGGACGTTGTTGAAAGCATTGATCGATCATTCGTATGAACTCGTTTACACAAGTTTGACGAAAAAGGTAAAAGAGAGTTTAGATTAAAATTAACTTGTTGATTGAATACTAGTTAGATTTATATAAAAAATAAAAAAGAGCATAATCGCTCTTTTTTATTTTTTAACTTGCTCGTAAAATGAAAGGCAAAATCTCTTTCTTGCGTTCGTATTCATCTTTTAGCAATTGCTGCAGATCAGTTGAATCCAGCATCTGGATGAATAAGGCTCCTTGTGCACGAAGCAATTGATCTTGGTCGTTTGTTCCTAAGTTTAACTTGTAAATCTTTTGTATCGATTTAATATAATAGTTGTAAAAAGGATAGGTTTCGCTGTTTAAGTTATTGATAATAGCATCAAAAGCAAAAGCTTCTAAATAGGGTGAACGCGTTTTTTCTGTGTTTTTTAAAGGGTTGATTCCCACGCAAATTCGTCCACTATAAGCTCCTGCGGCATTGACTCCGGTGAGATTGAAAAACTTAACTGCTACGTTGAGAATTTTGTCTAAGTGAACGGTGTCTTTGGCTTGGGTATGATCTACAACTTTCGCTCGGTAGTTTTTTACTAAAGGGGCAAAAGTAGCATCAGATTCGAGGTGCTCGATTACGTTTTGACTTACGGCGATTGTGTCGTTGATTTGAGCTAAGGCATCATAATCTAAACGCGCTGAATGATTGATAATCAAAAAATCCCAAAAACTCGGTTGTCCGTTGATTGCTGCCGCTCCAGTCAAGGATGAATCGACTTGTCTAATTGTGACATAAGGCGATGCATCATAGAATTTTACCTCTAAAAATTGGTTGTAATCTTCAAACATCGATGGAGGCTGTTGTGCATGTCCTTGTGACGGAGTACCTAGCAATGTCAAGAGGAAAATAATAGATAATGAATAAATGATTTTCATGTTGTTTTATTTGATTAGCTGTTTTTAGCTGGTGGAGTTGCCGCAATAGTGATAGGCAAAGTAAATTGACTGCGTACTATTTGATCATGGTCTTCAGCAGGAATCCATTGTTTCGTTTTGGATAGAGCTTCTATAGCTGCTTCCCCTATACCAAAACCAGGATCTCTCACAACTTTAACGTCGTGTAAACTCCCATCTTTTTCAACAATGAATTGAAGAATAACGCGAGCGGAGTTACCATCTATCTCAGGTAGTTTAAAGTTGGAAATAAAATCTCGGTTAAATTCTTCCATACCACCGGGGTATTTGGCTGGTTTAGAAACGGCAATGTGAACTTTATCTGAATTCGATACTTGCTTTGCTTTTTCCGTTTGGGCTGACGCTGTTGTTTGTTTTTTGAGATCTTTTGCAAGTACAGTTGTTGCGCCTAGCATACATACTAAAGCGAAGGTACCCAATACAGCTAGTGTATTGTGTAACGGTTTGTTTACTTTTGTTAGCATAATAAAACGTTTTTTAGTTAGGTTAAAGTTGAATGAACTACTCAACGGTTGTTCATTGTGTTGATAGGTTTGTGTTAATAGTAATTGTAAATAAGCTTGGGTTTCCTCTTTTGATGTATTTAGGGTATCATCCGCTAAAAACTCGTGATTTAAGGCGATGTGCTGTTTGTACCAATACAACAAAGGCTGAAACCAAAACACTATTTTTAATAGTTCAATGAATAAAATGTCTCGTGAATGATGTTGTTTCACATGGTTGTATTCATGCAATAGAATTTTATTGTCCCAGTCAATAGGAATGTGAAGGGGAAGGTAAATGGTACTTCGAAAAGTAAAAGCTACATCCATGTGGGGTAATAGAACAAAGCGTTGTCCGCGATTGTAGATAACACTGCCTTGCTTTTCTATTTTTTTATACTGGTATAGGGCAGTAAAAAAGCGAATTAACATAACGATAACTCCAAGGACATAGAGCAGGAGTAAAATCGTTGATCCAGTTAGTACTGACGAAGTGTCAACCCCCGTTGGCGGGGTTACAGGAGAAATAATTACTTCATTTAGTTCTTGTAATTTGCTATTAGCAACTGTCAATGCTCCTGTAGAGGGGATCTTTATCAAGGGCATAGCAAAGGCAAATCCCAAAGCAGCAAGGAGATAGTAACGTTTGAACTCGTGTATTTTGGTCTGTTCGAGAAACAGTTTATATATGCCCAGAGTCAAAAGCAATAAGAGTGTGGTTTGGATGAGGTATAGTAGCATAGTGTTAGTCTTTTAGTTGGTCTTCTACAATTTTTTTAAGCGCTTCCAATTCTTTTTTGCTCATTTTGCTTTTTTGGGTAAAGAATGAAGCGAAAGAGAAAGCAGAGTTGTTAAAATGTTGCTCTACGAGGGTGTTTAAATGCGTCTCGAAATAATCCTCTTTTTTGACTAAAGGGGTATAGGCTCTAGAATTACCATAGGTTTCATAGGTAATAAATGCTTTCTCAGTCAGTCGTTTTAACAACGTGGCTAAGGTGGTCTGTGCAGGTTTTGGATCAGGGTATTTGTCCAACAAATCCTTAGCAAAGGCCTGCTTCAAATCCCAAATATACTCCATCAACTGTTCTTCTGTTTGCGGTAATTTTATCATCGTTGTATGTTTGTTTCGTGTTTTAATTCGCCAAATTCATAATGTCTTACAGTGGTTAACTGTTCTTTCGTGTCGTAAATAAACCAAGAACCAAAGTAAAAAAAGTGTAAACCTGAAGGAGTAGATCGCAATCGTGTTTGTCCTCTTTTCGCTATTTTTCCATTGGGATGGTAATAGGTAGTATAAGCAATAGTGTCTTTAAACTGTTCTTTCTTGTATAGTTTCCCCTTGTAGCGATAATGCCAGGTTCCTTTTTGGAAACCACGGTTGTCATAACGCCCTCGAACAACCTCCCTGTTTTTTTGATCTACAGTTGTTTTATAGACCCAACGCCCTACCTTCTCCCCATTGACTGTTTGATTGATGGTGCAACTCTGTAAAAAAAGTAAAATTAAAAGTAGGGGAATCGCTTTCATTTCTATTAATGTAGATGTTGTTCTACAAATATAGAATAAGAAATTGAAAAAACAACTGTTATTTTTAAAAATAGTAAAAAAACGGAGTATATTTACAAGCACAAGACCTTTATATTGAGCTGTATAAGCAATGTATACTATGATTGAAAAGATTTTATCCCAAGGAAATACAAGTTTAGCAAGCAGAAAAAAAGTACGAGAAGACATCGAAAAACAACCGAATTCAATTTTAACTTTAGTTGAATTTACGTTTGATCCCACGAGTAAAGTAAAGGTACTAGCGAGTATTATTTTGGACGATATGGTTCAAGAGAATCCTTGCTTATTAGATGATTATATTGTTTTTTTTATTGAAAATTTGCCTCGAGTAACGGATGAGAGTGTGAAGCGCTTGACGAGTAAAATGGCTGTTTTATTGTTGGAAAAGCGTGGACATCTACTGACTGTTCAGCAAGAAGAACAATTGGTTGATCAAAGTTTGCTGTGGTTAACTACGGAAACCAAAGTAGCGACAGAGGCCAATGCTATGCAGGTGATCTTGTTGTTGTGTGAGAAATTTCCCACACAAGCCAAATTGATTGCTGAATTAATCGAAGTGAGATTTACAGCCAAAACCCCAGCCTATCAGAGTAAGGCGCGTAAACTGTTGAAGAAAGTAATGGGTTAACGGTTCACAGCGTGCCGTAAACCGTACACTGTAAACTAAAAAAGGGCATACGCCCTTTTTTAATTCTATCCGTGGATATGTTCTTTTGTTCCGTAGCTTTGAATTAAATTACCTTCAAATTCAAGCCATTCTTTCCAGCGTTTGTCTACGTCAACACGTTCGGTATATTTGCGTGCAAACTTCAAGAATGTCGTATAGTGATTGGCTTCAGAAACCATTAAATCATAGTAAAACTTAGCAAGTTCTTCATCCTTAATATTTTGAGATAGTACGCGAAAACGCTCACAACTTCTTGCTTCAATCATGGCAGCAAATAACAAGCGATCAATAAAGGCATCATTTCGACTACCGTCTTTTTTACAAAACTTAACGAGTTGATTGACGTAATCATCCTTGCGCTCACGTCCTAAAGTATAGCCACGTTCTTTGATGATGTCGTGTACCATTTTGAAGTGTTCCATCTCTTCAATGGCGATATCCGTCAATTCGGTTACAAGGTCTTCGTATTCCGAGTTGTATGTGATTAGTGTAATAGCGTTGGTTGCTGCTTTTTGTTCACACCAGCAGTGATCAGTCAAGATTTCTTCAAGATTTGATTCCGCAATATTAGCCCATCTTGGATCGGTTAAAAGTTTTAGTCCTAACATAATTCCTTTTCGTTTTGAGCAAAAATACTAAATATAATAGAGATTAAAAATTTAGGTGTGATACTGCTTTAGAAGCTGTACTTTTGTAG
The DNA here is from genome assembly GCF_050522745.1 of Myroides sp. C15-4. NCBI lineage: Bacteria > Pseudomonadati > Bacteroidota > Flavobacteriia > Flavobacteriales > Flavobacteriaceae > Myroides > Myroides sp. C15-4. The sequence continues at coordinate 62,539 of NZ_JBMVQX010000005.1, forward strand.
GATGGAGCATTCGTTAAAAGGAAAAAAAATACTGGTTATTGGTCAGGTATGGCCTGAATCTCGATCCTCTGCTGCAGGTAAGCGCATGTTGCAATTATTGGCTGTTTTTCAATTGTGGGAATTGGAGATTTACTTTGGATCTCCTGCACAGCAAACACCTTATAGTGATGATTTGACGCCTTTTGGCGTAACAGAAGTAGCGATTTACCTCAATGAGGAGCGCACAGATCATGTACTAGCTGATTTACAACCTGATTGGGTGATGTATGATCGATTTATGATGGAAGAGCAATTCGGATGGCGGGTTAGCGCACAATGTCCTAATGCCCGAACCATACTTGACACCGAAGATCTACACTTTTTGCGTTATGCACGTCAAGAATTAATAAAAAAAAGAGTTGGCACTATAGAAGATTATTGGTATAGCGATCGAACTAAACGCGAATTGGCTAGTATAATGCGATGTGATTTAACCCTCCTAATTTCTCCTGTAGAGTACCAGTTGTTGGTGGAGCATTTTCGACTACCTCCAAAGGTGTTATGGGTACTTCCTTTTCTAGAAGCTGAAATTTCCCAAGAAGAGCAAAGTAACTGGTTGGCTTTTGACCAAAGAGAGGGGTTTGTTTTTATTGGTAACTTTATTCACGAGCCCAATTGGCATACTGTGTTGCGTTTAAAAACAGAGATTTGGCCGTTGATTCGAAAACAGCTACCCCAAGTCAATATGCATATTTACGGAGCCTATCCTTCTGCTAAAGTGATGCAATTGCATCAACCAAAGGAGAACTTTTGGGTACACGGTAGAGCAGAAGATGCTTTATCCGTTATTGGCCAAGCAAGAGTATTACTAGCGCCTATTGCTTTTGGCGCAGGAATAAAAGGAAAGTTTATTGATGGGATACGCGTTGGAACCCCTAATGTAACTACCTCAGTTGGGATGGAAGCCATGGCAGTAGAAGAGGAGTGGCCTGGTTTTGTGGCAGATGAAGTAGATCAATTGGTTGAAAGAGGCATTCAATTATACCAAAACGAAGTTGTTTGGAAGGAAAAACAGCAAAAAGGAATTACTTTACTTGAGCAGAAGTACAATAAAACTTCTTATATACAAGCGTTTAAAGCAAGAATAGTAGAACTAGATGCTGCGATAGAAGACCATCGAAAAGAGAACTTTTTATTGGAAGTCTTTAAACATCATAGCGCGCAAAGCACGAAATACATGGCGCTTTGGATTGAAGAAAAAAACAAACATAAAAAAAGCGAGTAACCTGAGGTACTCGCTTTTTTGTTTATTTTATTTTGTTAGTTCCATATAGTATTTGTAGAACAACGGAATCGTTTCAATTCCCTTTAAGTAGTTGAATACACCAAAGTGCTCATTTGGTGAGTGAATTGCATCTGAATCCAATCCGAATCCCATCATGATTGATTTAGATCCTAATTCTTCTTCAAACAAAGCAACAATTGGAATACTTCCTCCTGAACGTACCGGAATTGGCGTTACACCAAAAGTATCTTCATACGCTTTGGCAGCCGCTTGATAGCCAATAGAGTCGATTGGTGTTACATACCCTTGTCCACCGTGATGAGGTTTGACTTCTACTTTTACACCTGCTGGAGCAATGCTTTCAAAGTGTGTTTTGAATAGATTCGTGATTTCTTCCCAGTCTTGATTCGGTACTAAACGCATTGAAATTTTAGCAAAAGCTTTGCTAGCAATTACTGTTTTAGCTCCTTCTCCTGTATAACCTCCCCAAATTCCATTTACATCCAAGGTAGGACGAATTGAATTGCGTTCATTTGTTGTGTATCCTGCTTCTCCGTATACTTCGTCAATGTCCAAGGCTTTTTTGTAGTCGTCTAAAGAGAATGGGCGTTTAGCCATTTCGTCTCTTTCTTCGCGTGAAAGCTCTTCTACTTTGTCGTAGAATCCTGGAATTGTGATGTGATTGTTTTCATCGTGTAAGGAAGCAATCATCTTAGTTAATACGTTTATTGGGTTTGCAACCGCTCCACCGTATAAACCAGAGTGTAAATCTCTGTTTGGTCCTGTAACTTCAACTTCAACATAGCTTAATCCTCTCAATCCTGTTGTGATCGATGGTTGTTGATTTGAAATCATGCCCGTGTCAGAAATTAGAATAACATCGTTCTTTAATTTGTCGTGGTTTCTTTTTACAAACCACCCCAAACTTACTGATCCAACTTCTTCTTCCCCTTCAATCATGAATTTCACGTTACAAGGGAGGGTATTGGTTGCAATCATATATTCAACCGCCTTCACATGCATGAACATTTGTCCTTTGTCATCACATGCCCCACGAGCAAAGATTGCTCCTTCAGGGTGAATCGGTGTCGTTTTAATCACGGGTTCAAACGGAGGAGACGTCCAAAGTTCGATTGGGTCTGCGGGTTGTACGTCATAGTGACCGTAAACCAAAACCGTTGGAAGAGCAGGATCGATGATTTTTTCTCCATAAACAATAGGATATCCTGGAGTTTCGCACAATTCTACATTGTCGCAACCTGCTTTTATTAAATTTTCTTTTACCGCTTCAGCTGTGTTGATGACATCCTGTGAGTATGCACTATCCGCGCTGATAGAAGGCTTTTTAAGTAGTTCAATTAACTCATCTATAAGACGTTGCTTGTTTTCTTGAACAAATTGTTTTGAATCTTTCATAGTATGTATAGATACAGTTATATTATTCCTTACAAACATAAGAATAAAAAAAAATTATTTTTTTCTTGCAGATTAAAAAACAGGTTGTATATTTGCAACGTCTTAAAAGAACAACAGTACACAAGTAAACACAAGTGCACAGCCGTTCGAAGCCACCTGCGGGTGTGGTGAAATTGGTAGACACGCCAGACTTAGGATCTGGTGCCGCAAGGTGTGTAGGTTCGAGTCCTATCACCCGCACTAAAGCCTCTTCTTTCGAAGAGGCTTTTTTTATGGTTTCCAGTCTAGTATGCTCCCTTTTAGGGATCAGGAGCAAAAGTTGGGATCAGGAGCAAAACTTGGGGACTATGTAAAAAAAGGGATCAGGAGCAAAACTTTTAGTAACAAAAAAAAGGGCAACCTGTTAAAGCTGCCCTAAACGTACTGCAGGTAGAATAGATTTACTCTAATTACGGTGCAGGTATTGTTGTAGGATCATTAGGATCAATTTGACCATTATAAACAAGCGCAATTGCGTTTATATCAGGACGACTTTTTTTAAGACCACGGAATTTCCAATATACTCTTTCTCCAGTTTGGTTGTTTTTCCAATTAAAGGTCTGTGAGATGGTAGATTTGGGTGAGGTTACAACAACTTTAGTTGTCGTTCTTCCATTCTGTATTGAGGTTCCTGTATCACAAGTTAAAACAGCCGCTACATTATTGGTTCGGTTACTAGAGTTTACAGCAACCATCGTAATCACTTTATCCTTACCATATGTTTCAAAAGGCTTTGAGTACTGATCTTGCCTAGTAAAATTTATACTACCAAGAGAAATATAGTACCCAGAACCTGTATGTTCATCAACTTCCTTTATCGGAGTTAAATTCAATGAGTCACTAAGTTCTTGGGTATACGAATCACGACTCGTTTCCATGACAACATAGTCTGCTTGATTTTTGGTTTGCTCACGGATGAAAGTATTTAATTCTTCTAACCCATCGACAAATTTCTTTTTATGGGCCGCAGAAATTTGTTGGAATTGTTCCACTACCTTTTTAGAAATAGTGGCTGTCTGTTGATCTTTTGTTTCTAAATCCAAATAGTATCGGTTATTAACTTTGTCAATGCGAACAAATTCCTGTAAAACTTTAGCATCAGCTTGATACTGCTGTGAAGTTAGACCTTGTGCTTCTTTTTTTGAAACCAACTCCTTGGTTTCTTCTTTTTGACAACTGTAAGTTAATAGAACTAATGACATGATTAAGACCTTGTAAATTGTCTTGCGCATAATTTTTTAAAATTTAAATTAAATAAAATGTATAATACTTGAAACAGGGGTTTAACTTGAATTCAAAATTATATTAAAATAACTTTTAATTGAAGTTTTTATGTGATATTGATAAGTAATAAGACTTTATGATGTTTATTTTTTAATAAAAAGAAATCTATGTTGGGATTGATTCAAACTTATTTTAGATTGGGATTTGTTTTTAATTCCATTTCTTTTCATTCAAATCAACTACCTTTGTCCCATGAATCAAGCAACTATCCTTAAAAAAATGGAGATTACATCCTTAAATGAGATGCAACTTCAAACGCTTCAAACTGCACAGACAAAAACAAACCTTGTTTTATTATCTCCAACAGGATCTGGTAAAACCTTGGCTTTTTTGTTGCCGATCGTTCAACGACTAAATCCTGCTGTAAAAGGAGTTCAAGCTGTTATTCTCGTACCTACACGTGAATTGGCTCTACAGATTGAAACGGTTTTTAAGAAGATGGGAACTGCTTTTAAAATCAATGCTTGTTATGGCGGACATTCTACGCGTATTGAATTGAATAATCTCTCGTCTCCACCTGCTGTTCTCGTGGGAACGCCAGGGCGTGTGGCTTTTCATATTGAAGAAAATTCTTTTGATACAGCCCATGTACACAGCTATGTGATTGATGAATTCGACAAGGCGCTAGAAATGGGGTTTCAAGACGATATGGAGTATATTATTCAGTCTTTTGATCAGCTAAAATTTCGTCTGCTAACTTCAGCGACTGCATTGAAGAAAATCCCAGAATTTACTGGAGTTGAAAATCCCACGATACTTAAATTTTTACAAGCGGAAGCTGTACAACCCCAATTAACTTTTAGTAAAGTGGTTTGTTCTGCGGAAGAAAAATTGGAGGCTGTTATTCAGTTAATTGGCAAAATTGGCAAGGATACTATTTTAATTTTCTGTAATCATCGAGAGGCTGTGGCGCGAATTAGTGAGACCCTCACAAAAAAAGGAGTAGCAAATGGTGCTTTTCACGGTGGACTCTTGCAAGAGGATCGCGAACGCGCGTTGATGAAGTTTAGAAATAAGAGCTGTCATATCTTGATTGCAACCGATTTAGCTGCTAGGGGCTTGGATATTCCAGAAATTGGTCATGTGATTCACTATCAGATTCCAGAAAAAGAAGACGCTTTTATTCATCGAAACGGACGTACTGCACGAATGAAAGCAGCCGGAAAGGCCTATGTTATGGTGACTAATGAAGAAGAATATAGTTTTATAGATTCCAATATGCCCCTTGAACCACTGAAAGGAAACTATACGATAGACAATGCAACAGATTTTAAAACGCTATACATTAGTGTAGGTAAAAAAGACAAGGTAAATAAAGTAGATATTGTAGGGTATTTGATTAAAATGGGTGGACTTCAAAAAGAGGATATCGGTTTGATTGAGGTGCGTGATAACCAGTCTTTTGTAGCTATAAAAACAGCAAATATTAAACCGCTGTTGCTAAAGTTGAAGGATACAAAATTGAAAAATAAAAAAGTAAAAATTGCAATCGCCAAGGATTGATCGGTTTTGTAAAACCTCAAGTAGACCTCGTTAAATAAGCACGAATTAAAAAAGAAGGGTTTTTATTTTTCATTGTGATAGATCGTATTGGCTGAATCAAAATTTGCTTGTAATACCCTAGAAGCTGGTGGTCCAAAGCTAGAGACGAGATAAATACTCAAGGCACTTAAGATAAATCCAGGAATAATCTCATATAACGGTTCATGGTAACCAAAAACTACACCCTGTAGAACGATGTCCTGAAAAGTCGGCCAACATATAACGGTTAAGCCTCCAACAAAAATACCTGTTAAAGCTCCTTTTCCCGTTGTTTTTTTCCAAAACAAGGCAAAGAGAATCAAGGGGCCAAAAGCAGCTCCAAAACCTGCCCATGCATGAGCAACCAAGGCGAGTATGCTACTATTTTCGTCTGTTGCAATTCCCATGGCAATAAGCGAAATCAGCAATACTCCTAGGCGGCTGATCCAAACGAGTTCTCGTTGGTGGGCATGACGTCTAAAAAAAGAATGGTAAAAATCTTGGGTTAAGGTACTGGACGCCATCAAAAGTTGGGCACTTAGTGTACTCATCACAGCCGCTAATATTGCGGATAACAATAGACCAATCATCCAAGGATTAAATAGGTTGTTTAGTAAGGCAATGAAAATAAGTTCACTGTTTTTGTTGACAACAGTGGCTTGCTCAGGAAACCATTGAAAATAACCAATACCTAAATAACCAATGAGGATGGCGCCAGCTAGACAAAGAAACATCCATGTCATACTAATACGACGTGCCTTTTTCATGGTTTTTACATTTTCAGCTGCCATAAAACGAGCCAAGATGTGAGGTTGTCCAAAATAACCTAATCCCCAAGCAGCTGCACTGAGAATGGATACAAAACTAATATTGTGAACGAGATTGGAATAGGCAACGTCCTGCCATGCGCTGGCAATGTGGATTTGTTCTAAAGCAAAGTCCCAATCGCCTAAAGATAAAAGAAGCATGATTGGAGTGACGAGTAGTGCAAATAACATAAGTGTTGCTTGTATCGTATCACACCAACTAATGGCTAAGAATCCGCCTATAAATGTATAGATAATCGTCGCTAACGCACTTAGTAACAGGGCTTGGATGTATGAAAGTTCGAAAATAACAGTAAAAAGTTGAGCACCAGCAACCATGCCCGATGCACAGTACAACGTAAAGAAAACGAGAATGACGAGAGCAGCTAGCGTTTTAACACCTTTTCCATCCTTTCCAAATCGACGTAAGAAAAAATCAGGTAAGGTAAGTGCATTATTGTTTAATGCTGTGTGTATACGCAACCTTCCCGCAACTAATTTCCAGTTGAAATACGCCCCCACAAACAGTCCGATGGCAATCCAGCTTTTGGATAATCCAAAGAGATAGATGCTACCTGGAAGCCCCAGTAATAACCAACCAGACATATCCGAAGCACCAGCAGATAAAGCAGTAACCAATGCACCTAGACGCCTACCTCCTAGGATATAATCCGAGAAGTTTTTGGTCTTTGCATAAGCAATAAATCCAACACCCAAAATGAGAATGAGGTAAATAGAAAAGGTAAGTAACGTAGGGTTAATTTGCATTTTTTGTTTTAAAACTAATTATAATTTATGTTTATTTATTGTTTATGTGTGATATAAGTAAGTAATAGGTGATTAGTCTTTGAATAATGTAATTTTCTTGTTTATGAATCATGTATTATCTTTTTTATTTAAGGTGAACTGTTTTTTTGTTAATTATTAGTAGAAAGATGTTTTTGTATCTTAGAGTTTCACTTAAAAAACATGGTATGATGAAAATTAGAAGGCTAGCGTCAAAAAATATACTCTTGTTAGGGGGAATTATACTTGCTTTTTTATTGTGTTCTTTTCAAGTGCAAGAAAACCAGAAAGAAAGTTATATAACATCCCGTATGCCTAAGATCAGTTTACTAGATGAGACAGATCGAATTAACTTTATGGAGACGATGAAGTTTAATGAGGCTGGTGCGTTAACCTATTGGGATGACGATATCTTTGAAAAAGCATATCCCAAAGGCACTGCAGAGTACAATGAAATTGTACGACAAATAGTGAAAGAACTCGGATATCATTCAGATAATATCATCATGGTTAGCGCTGAGGGGGATGAATATGTAATAGAAAATGAAGTGGTGTATGATGGGAAAGGGAATGCCTATTCTTTGGACGATTTAAAAAAAATAAATGGTTTTGTTGCGATTACTTCTCTAGCTTGTGGACATTGTTTACCTGCTTTTAAAGAATTGAATCAATTGTCGAAATATGAAAACAAAATAGCCCTTGTTGATAAATTAAACGAATTAGAAAAGTATAAAACGGGCTATAGAAATAACAAATTTGGATTTTTGGATGAACATTGGATTATTCTAGACTATTCTAATCCCGTCGTTCAAGAATTTATAAAGAGTAGTCAATTAAAATATAAACAAGGATTTTTTCCCTACTATTTTGTCAGAGATGCTGAGAAGACAGCAAAAGAATTTTCAAACTTAGCGTTTTGACTATAAAAAAATCAGGTTCTCTTTCTTAGAGAACCTGATAACAATCAAAAAAACTAATTAGGGGGGCTATGCATGTGACAATGCTATTTTTATTTCGGTTAATTCGTTGAGAATATCCGTTTTCGTTGCTGTGAAATACGTTTGATCGTTTTCGAATAAAGTGTGGTAATAATCAATACCTGCTTCTAAATTGGCCTTTGTTTTGTCCAATTTTTTACGTTGTATGCCAGGGGTATCTGCTTTGATTTGACGTTTTTCTTCCTTAAAGTGATCCAAATACATACGCAGTTCCTTGATGAAAAAATGTGGACGATGGGTGGCATCGATTACATTGTTTCGACCATAAATGTGCTGCATCATTTGCTTGAGTGAAACCTCCTTGGAAAAATAGGCGATATTGGGACCAGGACAGATTACAACACCTTGTGCTTCTCCTTTTATTTGCAGGTTATTTTCTAGAAAAGAAGCATTCGCTAAACCAATACACAGGCAGGCTTTTTCCGTGATGGATTGGTATTTGAATTGGTAATCTTCTACACTCATTTCACTCTTTTTTTGTTTTAGCGCTTCGATTTCGATGGTTTGATACTTGCGAGAAGCCGTACATATTCCCTCGTTATCGTGTGTTTTGTTTAACGCTAAATACTTGCGCGGACAAGAACTACCCGCTTTGTTTTTGGCAATGCGATCTGCTTTGTAGACGTCATTAGTTGTTCCCTTGATGTTGTTGAAGGGAATCCCCAAAGGTGAAACATGACTCAAGTATAAGTCTTCTTCCTTGGCATTGGCTAAGAGTTGACGGGTTGCAGGGTCTACCGACGTTGCTTCTGGTACTAATAGGAAAGGAGAACCCCATCCTACTGAATCGACCTGATAATGCTCTAGTAAGAATTGATGTTCAGCTGCTGTTCCTACCCCTCCTTGTGCTGTTATTTTTAAAGATAACGGTTGTTCAGGAATGTATTTCCCTTTTTGAGCCAGTGCTTTTACCATTAATTCATGGGTAGTGACAATAAGCTCTTCTCGTTTATCTTTAAATTCTTCTAGAATCACTCCCAATAAAAATCCATCAGTTGCAAAAGCGTGCCCACCACAGTTTAATCCTGATTCAATGCGATATTCAGAAACCCAAAGTCCCTTTTTTGCTAAAAAACTCCCTTGAATCAACGCCGATCGATAGTCACTTACTTTTAAAATAATTTTCTTCGCTAAGGGTTGATCATGTTGGGGGTAGAAAGCATCAAATTCTTCAAAATAGCTAAAGAGTTTAGGGTTCATCCCCGCAGATAAAACAACAGAAGAATGTAAAGTACTGTTGTTAAACCCGCGTAATGCTGCATGGGCATCATTAAAAATGGAAGGGAGTGGCTCTTTTTTGTCAAATTGCTCTCGATCGACTTTGGTCATAATATTGACATCAATATCCCCTGGTATTAGGTACGTATCAAGGATGTTCTTGAGGTTTTCGACTGAAATTTTATCGTCGATATAGGTTTGCAATTGCTTGCGAATATCTGATACTGTTGGCAACATTTCGATGTACTCTTCCACATTTTGTTTACTTTTGAGTAAGTCTTTCTTGAGCGTATCGAATTTTCTTTTTACAATGGTATCCAGCGTGTTGAGGTAAGCAGTAATGCGCTTGGCTCTAAAATCTTCGATTTTTTTTGTGATCTCGAAATAAGGCAATTCAAATTTCTCACAATAGAATTTATTCATGCGTTCAATCAACTCATCATCCATTACAGATAAAGTCGAAGCTAGACCATATTGTGCCACGCGAATCGGACTATCAATGGTGTAAGCAAGTCCCATCACTGGAATGTGAAAAGAATGCAAAGGTTTTACTTTCATTTGGATTAAGGTTTAGTTGTAAGAGCGGAAAAATAGTATTTTTATTCAGCCTAAGAGGTGATAATTATCATGCTTTAACTCTGTGATTTACAGAATTTAATCTTCAGCTTGGTCCCGCTATTCAAAAGAGAGAAAGGGTAGGGTAAAATCGTATTTTGTAATTTTTATCCTAGGAGGAAAAGAAAGAGGAAAAGGATAGGAATAGCAGCTAATTAGTTGTATTTTCTCTTTTAATATTTCTTATAATACTTTAAATTTAGCAATTGAATAGTTCTTAAAAAGTGACTTTTCAATGTTAACGAGTCCAAAGGGTATAAACCCACTTAATACTAGAGATTATTTTGAATTTAAAACTGTTACTTTCCAAGTTTTTAGAATATGAGCTTTACGCAAGTAAATCGCTGAGTATTACCATAGGTACAATTCTCTTTATTGTTTTTACTTTGATGATTACCCGTTATGGGTTGACGTTTTTGAGAAAAACATTTATTAAAAACTCGCCACCTGATGTTGCGTTGCGCCTGCGTAGTGTATTTAATTTTGTCAATTACTTCATCTATGTGATCATGTTTTTTTTTATACTCAATGTAATTGGATTAAACATTAGCATGTTCTTGACTACATCAGCCGCTCTATTCGTGGGGTTGGGGTTTGCCTTACAGGATATTTTTCGCGATATCATCGCAGGAATTTATATCCTTTTTGATAAGACACTCAATATGGGAGATGTAATTGAAATTAATGGACAAGTGGCACGGGTGAAAGCAATCCACCTGCGATGTACTATTGTAGAAACGCGTAACCTCAAAGACATTGTAATCCCCAATCGAAAATTAATTGATGATATTGTATACAATTGGACACATGAAGATCCTGTTATTCGTGCGCGAATAGACGTTGGTGTCTACATTGGAACAGATGTTGAAGTAGTGAAGGCCGTCCTACTCTCTGCTGTAGAAGACAATAAAGATGTTCTAAAACACCCAAAGCCGATTGTTTTTATCGATCAATTTGGTGAATCGTCTATTCGTTTTATTCTCTATTATTTTATTGACAATGCGTTTGATAACGATCGTATTTCCAGTGATATTCGCTTTGCCATCGATAGAAAATTTAAGTTGAATAATATCGCATTACCCGTACCTGTTTTAAAAGTAGATCAGACCCCAGTGGTGTAATTCTGTGAAGGTGTTTAAGTAAAATGCGTATTTTTGTTTTTTTATTATAAATATGGCTTCTACGAAATACGGAACAGGAAAAAACTCGCCAATTGCAGTTGTGAATAAAAGACAACCTGTCAAGCGAAAACCTGCTCCGAGACGACCAAAAAAGAAAAAGGGATCGACAACCTTCACACGCTTGAAGTGGATTTGTATTGTCGTAACCTTACTGGGAGCAGGAGTTTGGTTTGGGATTACCTTTCAAGAGGGAATTAAATATTTCTTTAGCGCTCAACGCAAGGAAGCAGATGAAAAATCTTTTTTTGACTTTAGGACGGTAGAAGTATTACAACGTCATTCCGATCGTATGATTGGTTTTGACGTATCTCATTATCAAGGGGTGATCGACTGGAAACTCGTGGATTCTGTTGCACAACATGCTCCGTTAGAATTTGTTTTCGTTCGTGCAACGATGGGCGATGACGGAAAAGATAAAGCCTTTGCAATAAACTGGAAAGGAGCACGCGCCAATCGCTTTATACGCGGCGCTTATCATTATTATCGTCCCGATGAAAATTCAAGCAAACAAGCCGAGAACTTTATTGCTACCGTGAAGCTCTCTGAAGGGGATTTTCCTCCTGTCTTAGATATTGAAGATTTACCCAAACAGCAATCCATGGAAAACCTAGTGTTAGGGCTCAAACGATGGATGGAAATTGTTGAGAAACACTACGGGGTTCAACCGATTTTGTATTCAGGAGAGCACTATTATACCACTCACCTGAAAAAATGGTTTCCCGACCACATTATTTGGATTGCGAATTACAACTTTTTTGTAGAGGAAATTAAGCCTGAATGGCATTTTTGGCAATTCACCGAAAAAGGCGTGGTGAAAGGAATTGATGGTAAAGTAGACTTAAATATTTACAACGGATCCAAATCAGATATTCGCCATATTCTCATGAAGTAAATACCTTATTTTCGCACGTCAAAGGCATCTCGAATGGCATTGCCCAGTTGAGTAAAACACATGACAATACTAAACATGGCTAATCCTGGTAACAGGGCTAAATAGGCTTTTCCCACTAGAATATAGTTGTAGTTTTCTTTGATCATAGCCCCCCAACTGGGTGTGGGAACTTGGGTGCCTATGCCTAAAAAGCTCAATCCACTTTCGACTAAAATAGCCGAGGCAAAGTTTGCTGCTGAGATTACGATGACTGGTGCCATACAGTTAGGTAAAATATGTTGGGTTACAATTCTATAATCAGAATAACCCAAGGCTCTTGCAGCTGTAATGTATTGTTGTTGTTTGACGCTAATAACTTGACCCCGAACAACACGAGCCACTTCTACCCACATGGTTAGTCCAACAGCAATAAAAACTTGCCAAAATCCTTTTCCTAAAGCCAAGGTGATGGCAATTACGAGTAGTAGGGTGGGAATAGACCAAAAGATATTGATCACCCACAAAATAAAAGCATCTATTTTGCCGCCATAATAGCCTGCAATAGCCCCCAAACTAATCCCAATAAGTAAAGAAATCGAAACGGCTATAAAACCGATAGAAATGGATACGCGAGACCCTAAAACCAAGCGGCTCAAATAATCTCTTCCTTGGCTATCTGTTCCCAACCAATACGTTTTTTGTTGGATTAACTGTGTTTGTTCTTGTGAAGTAAATGCAGCTAAGACTAGTTTTTTTTCCTGACTGCCGTCTTTTAATTCGGTATAAGGGGTATAAAAAAGAGTATCCGCTGTCATTCGATACTGACTAAGTGGAATCTGTTCTGTAACGTCTTTTCGACCAAACCAATATGCTGCTGCCGTTCTTTTTGCAGTATTGGGAAAAACCAATACAGGCGTACTAAAACCAGGATGCTTCGAACGAATAGCTAAATCACCCGCATTAGCGTGTTGCGATTGATCAGGAATTATAAAATAGGCAAATACACTGATTAAAATAAAGATGATGATCATCCAAAAACACAAAACGCCCCGAAAATCTTTTTTGAATTTTCGGAGCGCGATATTGGTGTTGCTATTTTTATTTCTAGCCATTAACTAGCTGATTATAGTTTTTTATCAGAAAATGTTTTCGTATTTGTTGGCGCTTTAGTCAGCTGCTGAATGTCTTTTAGAATGCGTATTCCTTCTTCAACATAAACATCACTGTTTAAGGATTCGTGCCATCTGTCTCTTTTTTGCTCTAAAATTGTATCGGTTTTTATGCGTTCAATTTCACTAGGCAAAGACATAAAAGTCAACTTGTTGTTGTACTTCGAAATGGCTTTGAATTTTTTTACTTTGGCGTCAACCTCTTTTTGTTTTTCTTCGTATTGTTTTAAGTTTAACGAAATTGATTTTTCATCTTTTCTTTCGTTGATCCACTGTGCATTTTCATCAATCAACTTAAACTGATCATTACCTGCAATTCTAGATTTACTTTTGTGGATGACAGCAGTAAAATCATTGTTGTATGGGGTATAGTTTGCGCGATCAATCTTATCCCACGGCATTGCGTTGTCCATGTCTCTTTCTCCCATATCGATGTAAGAATAGCGATCTGGTAAAATGATATCACTTAATACTCCTTCTCTTTGAGTAGAACCTCCATTGATTCGATAGAATTTCTGTAAGGTAATTTTCAATGCTCCTAAGTCGCCATATGGTTGTTTTTTCAACAACTCATTCAAGTCCACTAAGTTTTGAACGGTTCCCTTTCCATAGGTGTGTTTACTACCAATGATCAAGCCGCGTTTGTAATCCTGAATGGCCGCAGCAAAGATCTCAGAGGCAGAAGCAGAAAAGTTATTTACTAAAACTACAAGGGGACCATCCCATACGATAGGGGTTCCTTTGTCATCTAATACTTGTTGTTTTCCTCTTGATGATTTTACTTGTACCACAGGACCTTCTTTTGAGAATAGTCCAAGCATATCCACTACGGTTTGAAGGGATCCACCACCATTGTTTCTCAAGTCCATGATTATACCATTGACATTTTGTTTCTTCAATTCAATAATTTCTTTTTGAACATCCGTAAACGCATTGCGATTGTCTTTATTTTCAAAGTTGATGTAAAATTTTGGCAACTGGATAATTCCATAGCGATTTTCTCCATCCTCAATAACGCTTGATTTAGCGAAAGTTTCTTCAAATTCAATCACTTCACGGGTAATTGCTACGGTTTTGATTGTTCCTTCAATTTTCTTGATGGTCAAGTAAACGGTTGTTCCCTTTTTCCCTTTGATCAGTTTTACGACATTATCAATGCGAACACCAACAACATCAACAGGTTCTTCTTCTTTGTTTTGCGCTACTTTCAAGATAACATCACCTACTTCAATTTCTCTACCTCTTGCAGCAGGTCCACCAGGAACTAGTTCTGCGATTTCGACACCTTCTGTTTTCTTTCTCAAGACAGCACCAATCCCTTCAATACTCCCACTCATACTCGCGTCGAATTTCTCTTTATTCTCTGGAGCGTAATAGAAAGAATGCGGATCAAAGCGCTCTACAATAGAATTTAAATAGACATTAAACCAGTCCTTACGCTCTAAGTCCGTCACGACATCAAAGTATTCGTCATACGATTTTTTAGTTGTCTCACGAGCTTCTTTCTCTAATTGCTCAAAAGACTTGATTTCTTTTGGTTTGTCGTCTTTCTTATTCTTTGAAGGTTTCGTTTTTTCGATGGTATTACCATATTCGTCTGTTTCATCTTCCTCTTCTTCCACAATATCCTTGCCTTCTTGGATTTTGATATTATCCGTTAGCGTAGATAAGGTGTTCAATTTCATCTGCTTTCTCCAGCGATCTTTTAATTCTTCTGGTGTTTTAGCAAAAGTCATATTGTCGTAATCCGCGTCAAACGTTTCCATTTGTGTATAGTCAAAAGGATCTGCTAAAGCCTCGCTGTATAAAGCTTTGGCTTCATTCATTCGCTGGGTGATACGCTCATACGTTAAATCAAAAAAGGAAAGCTCTTTTAACTGAATCATATCGTCAATTAAAAGTTCATATTTACTAAACTCATCGATATCCGATTGAAGAAAATAACGCTTCATGGGATCAAGAGCCTTGATATATTCGGTATATACCTGTTGTGAAAAATTATCGTCTAACTTGGGTGGATCATAATGGGTGCGTTCCATTAAGTAGGTGACTAACTCCAATAAAAGTTGGTCTTTTTCTGGATCCTCCGTTTCCTTTTTAGATCTAAAACTCCATAAAGCTGCAGAAACTGCGAGTAGAAGTATAATGACCTTATAATTTCTTTTCATAAATGCCCCAATAGTATTCATTAAATAGTTTTGAACTAAAGTAGTTAAAAAAGTAGAGTAATTAAGAGGTAAGCCGATAATTATTTGTTAAATCACAAAATACGATACGAAGCCGCTGTGTATTACTGTTTAGAAAGTCTGAAATAACGAAAGGGATTACATAATAATTCTTACTTTTACGAAAGTAATTAAAAATTTGAGATGATGCAAAAACCATTAATACTTGTTACGAATGACGATGGTATTACAGCGCCAGGAATCCGTGCTTTGATTGAGGTGATGAAAGAAATAGGCGAAGTGGTTGTGGTAGCTCCTGACAGTGCACAATCTGGGATGGGGCACGCGGTTACAATTAACAATACACTAACGTTAGAACGCGTACACATAGACCCAGAATTAGAACATGAGTATGCGTGTTCGGGTACACCAGTAGATTGCGTGAAAATCGCTTTAGGACAAATCCTTGACCGCAAACCAGATCTATGTGTCTCTGGAATTAATCACGGATCAAATTCATCCATTAACGTGATCTATTCTGGGACAATGAGTGCGGCTTTAGAAGCGGGCATGAGTGGTATTCCTGCAATCGGATTTTCACTACTGGATTTTAGTTGGAATGCTGATTTCGATCAAATCCGTTCGTTTGTGAAAAAAATTACCCTGCAAGCCCTGGAAAATGGAATACCCAAAGAAGTGGTGTTGAATGTCAATTTCCCAAGGCTACAGACGGATGAAATCCAAGGAATCAAAGTATGTAGACAAGCGAAAGCCGTTTGGATTGAAGATTTTGATAAGAGAACAAGTCCCAACGGAAAAGAATACTACTGGTTAAAAGGAGAATTTGTCAACCAAGATAAAGGAGAAGATACCGATGAATGGGCTTTGAGAAATGGTTTTATTTCGATTGTTCCCGTTCACTTTGACTTAACAGCACATCACGCAATCAATAGAATTAACAATTGGGAATTAGTATAGATGGGAAAGAGGATTAAACATATACTACTGGGCTTTTTAATCGGTTCGATTTTAACCGTACTCGGAGCTGAACTTTATGTGAGGTTTTTTACAAACTATGATTTATTTAGCAATTTCGATTTAATCCGAAAAGCCGGCTTGTTAGGAAGGATTGTTGCTATTGGAAGTTTATTGAATCTGGGAATATTTACTTTTTTTATCAACCGCAGAGAGGATTATAAGGCCAGAGGCTGTATTTTTGCTGTTATTATTATTACGTTAATCACCCAGTTGTTGTAGATGAAATACTATATTATAGCAGGAGAAGCGTCCGGTGATTTACACGGCGCAAATTTGATGAAATCCATTTATGCCAAAGATCCTCAAGCGGAAATTCGCTTCTGGGGAGGTGATTTGATGCAAAAAGTGGGCGGAACATTGGTCAAACATTATAAAGAGTTAGCTTTTATGGGGTTTGTTGAAGTGGTCCAAAATCTTCGTACAATCCTAAAAAACATCTCTTTTTGTAAAAAAGATATTACCACTTTTGCACCAGACGTTTTGATCTTTATTGATTATCCTGGTTTTAATATGCGTATTGCGCAATGGGCCAAAATACAACGAATCCCTACCCATTATTATATCTCTCCTCAAATTTGGGCATGGAAGGAAAATCGCATCAAAGCCATTAAACGCGATGTGGATTTTATGTATGTAATCTTGCCTTTTGAGAAGGATTTCTACGAAAAGAAACACCATTATCCTGTCACCTTTGTAGGGCATCCCTTAATTGATGAAATTGAGGAATTCCGCAGTCGTGAAAAAGTTGATTTTCGCCAAAAATATCACTTGGATGAACGCCCAATTATTGCGTTATTACCTGGAAGTAGAAAGCAAGAGATTAAACGTCTTTTAGGTGAAATGCTTTCGGTAGTACAAAATCACCCCGAATATCAATTTGTTATTGCTGGAGCACCTGGACAAGAGCCTGAGTTTTATGCGCAATTTTTAAAAGGACAAAACATCTCCTTTATTACCAATGATACCTATGCTTTGTTGGATGTGGCTTATGCTGCTTTAGTAACTTCAGGAACAGCGACATTGGAAACGGCTTTGTTTAAGGTTCCTCAGGTTGTCTTATATAAAGGAAATACTATTTCATACGAGATCGCTAAGCGAATTATTACCTTAAAATACATTTCTTTGGTTAATTTAATCATGGATGAGGAGGTTGTTGTGGAACTGATTCAACATGATTGTAATGCGAAAAGAATCGCTTTAGAATTTGAAAAAATTGTCAAAAGTGAAAAAAGAGCCAAAATTTTGTTGGATTATGAAAAATTAATTCATAATTTAGGCGGTCGTGGGGCTAGTGATTTAGCCGCTGCGGAGATTATTAAAAATTCTAATTGAAAATCTACTATGTAAAAACCCATTTGCTATGAAAAATAAAACAGTACTTTCTTCCATTTTATTAGGTTTGAGCGTTATCTGCTCAAGTTATACGCATGCCGCAACAACAGATAAAGAGAACCCAGGTAAAAAGAAAGAAACACTTGTTTTAAAAGAGAGTAAAAAAACAGATGAGGAGATTAGAAATCAATTGGATTCGCTTTTAGAGGAAATGAGCACGACAAAAAATGCGGATGCTGAATTGTCTGATATGGTGTTGAGTACCGCTTTTGATTTTGAAGGGGTGCGTTATCGCTTTGGCGGAACAACACGTAGTGGACTTGATTGCTCAGGATTAGTTGTCAATGCTTTTAATGATACTTCTGTTAACCTACCAAGAAATTCGAGTGCTATGGCGAAAGTTGGAGATAAAGTCTCCAAAAACCAAGCGCAAAAAGGAGATTTGATTTTCTTTAGAACAGGTAGAGGACCTAGAATTAGTCATGTTGGCATTGTTACAGAAGTACTCGATGATGAAATTAAATTCATTCATTCTTCAACAACAAAAGGAGTAATTGTTTCTTCAACTAATGAAGATTACTATAAAAGAAGATTTGTTCAAATAAACCGAGTTTTGATGGATCAAAATATCTAAATCAAAGCTTCGACACAGCAGTGGAGAGAATTTTGATGTACTCAGTCAATGAGGCCATTAAAATTCTCTTTTTTGTTTTATGCTACTGCGGTTATGCTCGGTATAGGGTGTAAGCCGCATGTAAACATATGGATTATTCTAGCTGTCTTCTGCGCATCGATCCTATTGCTTGCTCTCAGTATTCGCTCTACGCGTACTTGGCTCTATCTATCGCGTGTCTTTTATTTTGTAGGCTTTCTTTTTTATTGCCTGTGTTTTTGTACCGGTTTTTTGGCAACTCAATTTGCAGATTGGCGCAGTCAATGGAATAACTATGCCGAGACTGTTGTGGATCACAAACCCTATGTAATTCAGTTTCGCGTAATAGAAAAGCAAAAAAGTCAAAGAAAACAACAACAGCTGGTGCTAGGTGAAAAATCGCGTTTTCTCGTTGAAATAGAAGCGATTGATTCGCAAGTAACCCAAGGGAAAGCTATTGTTTTGCTAGTTGATCACTCGACGACAGTAGAAAGTACTTGGACAACCGTTGGTTATTTTCAATCTTTCCGCTCGCCTGCCCATCGAGGACAACTTGATTATGGCATGTTGATGGAAGGTCGAGGCATTAGTAAGCAGCTGTATTGCAATCAAGTGTACAAGTTAGGAGAGGGGCGGGGATTTCATTTTCTCTTGTTTAAAATACGCGCAGGGCTACTCCAACGTATAGCATCCAATACCCAGATGACTCAACAGGCAAAAGCAATACTATTAGCTGTGTTACTAGGTGATCGTACTCAGTTAGATGAGAGTGTTGTGGCTTCATTTCAACAGCTGGGTGTGATGCATGTTTTAGCTATTTCTGGCTTGCATATTGGTATTCTGTATATTTTCTTAACCCAATTGACCTATGTTGTAAAACGAAGCTATCGCTCCCTTATTATTTTGGCCGTTTTGTGGTTATTTGTTTTTCTTTCAGGATGTACACCCTCTGTTTTTCGGGCTGTTTTTATGTTTTCCTTGTTAACTATTGCCAGCGCCTGCAGGCGTAAGCAAAGCACACTAGAGATTGTGGGGATTACGTTATTTCTGAGCTTGATTTTTTATCCTGATTGGCTGTTTGATGTGGGGTTTCAGTTGAGTTATGCTGCTGTCTTGGGGATTATTTGGTTAATGCCATTGTTTAAAAAGTTGTACACCTCTAATAAGGTAGTCAATTATTTTTTGGGATTGGTTTACGTCTCTTTTGTGGCTCAGTGTAGTGTGCTCCCTTTGCAGTTATACTATTTTCACTCCTTTTCACTAACCTTTTTGTTGAGTAATTTAGTAGTTGTTCCCTTGATTACCCTTTTGCTTATTTTGGGATTGTCTTTTTTGTGCTTTGGTTGGATGTTTGCTTGTGTTGAGGAATATTTAGGGTTGGCCATTACACATTTGATGCATTTTGTATTTTCGGTATTGGATCTATTGACTCAAGGAAATATTTCACGATCTGATTGCTATTTGACCCCAGTACAGCTGGCAGTACTTTTTGTTTGTTTCTTCTTATTGGGTATTTTGTTTTATCGTCCGAGTATCAAGCGAATTAAAGGGATCATCATTGTTTCTGTGCCGTTGGTGTTGCTTTGGGTATACCCGTTTATTTTCGAGAAGAAAGCAGCTGAATTTATCGTTGCTTCAACAAGCGCGAAGACAACACTGATGGTAGAATACCACAACGAAATCTTAACTCTTTTTAGTGATAGTGTAGTTGAGCCAACCGTTTTACAAGGGTATCGAAACTATTTTCAACCCAAAGAAATTAAGAATGCTAAGGGACAGGCTATTTATGCGATAGATGCGAATCGCTATCTGTTGGTTTTATCTCAATCAATGCCTTATTACGAGCTTTCCGGACGTTGTAATGTGCTGTACTTTCAAGAGAATTGTAAGGTAAATGGCAATCGTATTTTGGAGTGGCACCAACCACAATACGTCATTTTGGGAAAGGGTATGACTAAAGGATATAAGAAGCGTATTATGGAAAGTTGTCGAAAAAAAAATATCCCTTTTCACGATATGAGTGAAAAGGGATATTGGGTTTCTCAATTCTTTTGAGCTTATATTTTACTTAACAATTGATCTGCTTTATGATAGCCTACGATCGTTTGTTTAACGTTACTTTTTTCATCTAAGATAACCATAGTAGGATAACCCGGTACGCGCAAGAATAACGTTAATTCATGGGTAGCATTTCTTCCTTTTCTACTGGCATCATAGTTTGGGTTGCTGTATTTTTTACCATTGTAGGTAACGGTTTCATTTCCTTCTGCATTGAACTTAACAGCGTAGTAATTTTTAGTGATATATGCTACAAATTTAGCATCGGTAAAGGTATTACTATCTAACATTTTGCATGGGCCACACCAATCTGTATATACATCCATAAAGATAGGTTTTGGATCTTTCTTTTGTGCTGCTAAAGCGTCATTCAATGACATCCATTTGATTTCTTGTGCCTGTGTGGTTAATCCAACCAAAAGCAGGGCAAATAATAATACGATTTTTTTCATTTGTAATTAGGTTTGTTTTTATTTAACACCATGCATTAAGCGTTTCATAACTGGATTTAATGCAATGACCAAAATACCTGCTACAATAGGAACAATAGTAAAAATTAAGAAGAAGCCCGATAACGAGTATTTTTCTGTAATATTTTCAATTTGTCCTCCAAGTTTAGCTGCTAAGTTGTTTCCAATTGCAATAGCTAAATACCACATACCAAACATAAATGCAATCATCCTCGCAGGAACAAGCTTAGAAACATAAGAAAGCCCTACTGGTGAAGAGAATAACTCTCCTAAGGTATGAAATAAATACGCAAAAACAAGCCACATCATCGAAACTCTATTGCCTTCTGTGATTCCGTTTGCTCCATAGGCTAACACACCAAATCCTAAAGCCATGATGATTAAACCTAATCCATACTTGATAGAGGCTGGAGGGTTGTATTTTGAATCCCATAGTTTGGAAACCAAAGAAGCAAAGGCAATAATAAAGAAAGAGTTCAGAATAGAAAACCACGAAGCAGTAATTTCTACCTGATTGTCTTTGATTTCTTTAATTTCAGCTTGAACAATAGGTGCAGCTTCATTTTTAGATCCATAAGCAGCCACTAATTTTGCTTCCATTTCATCATCTAAAATATGGTAGGTTCCCAACTCCTCGTATATCTTAATTGAGGTACCCACTTCAAATTCTCCTCGATTGGAAATGATGGTATTTTGTTCGACGATTTTAGCTCCTTCATTCGCTTGGAAAGCGGCAGAAATAGGTTGATAGCTATACGTAGCCTGGTTATTCTCGTCGTATTTTGCTGTTCCATCTGCATTTAGTGCAGGTGTTTCTACCGTTTGGAAGTGTACTTGGTAGGCATGTGATGACCAATCACGGTCTAACATCCAGACCACTGCGCCCCAAACCCCTAAGAAGGTAAGACCTAATATAAGGTTGGATATCAAGGCTTTTTTATAGGTGCGCTTCGCTAAGATGATTAATACCCATGAAATTAAAGCCAGAGGAATAATTGTTAATAAGGTATTGAAAATCTTGAAGAGTAAAGCAGTATCTCCTGATAGCACTCGTTGTGTATTATCACGGGCGAAAATCACCAAAGAAGTTGCTCCTTGCTCAAAACTCATCCAGAAGAAAATAGTAAAGAAAGCAAAGATAATTACGGCAATCATTCGATCGCGTACTACTTTAGCATATCGCGCAATTCGCCAAATCACAAGGACTAAGAAAACGATTAAACCAAAGGCAATTCCTACGGTAGCTCCATCTTGTCCTAAAATAGTCTCTGGGAATAAGTTGATTCCCCCTACAATGCGGAATACATCGTCAAATGCATAGAGTAATCCAATAACAGTAACGATCGCAATGAGGATATAATCAATCGTTGTAAAAGGATTGCGTTTTAGTGAATCCTTTTCTTCAGGAGTCATATGTGTAGTATCAACCACTTCTTCTTTATCGCTTCTCACTTCTTTTGAAGGAACATCTCCAATATTGCCGAAGATCGGTTTAGCTAACCAGAATTGAAGCGTTCCTAATAGCATGAAGATTCCAGCTAATCCGAATCCCCAGTGCCATCCGACGCGTTCACCTAGATAACCACAAAGCATCATACCAAAGAAAGCTCCTGCGTTTACACCCATATAGAAGATGGTATAAGCACCATCTTTTTTCTCAGGGAAAGACTTGTACATTTCCGAAAGGATAGAAGTCATATTGGGCTTAAAGAATCCTGTTCCGATTACCAAACAAGCCAAACCAATATACATAAACGTTTCGCCTTCTAGTGCCATAGCAGCGTGTCCTAAGGTCATAATCAAAGAACCAACCACTACCGCCCATCGATACCCCATGTATTTATCCGCTAGAATACCCCCAAAAATAGGCGTAATATAAAGTAACATGGCATATGTTGCAAACAAAGCACCCGCATCTGCAACGTTCCAACCCCAACCGGTGTTGATTCCGATTACGGACATGGTTAAGAATTGAATTAATAAAACTCTCATTCCATAGAATGAAAATCGTTCCCACATCTCTGTAAAGAATAACACAAATAAACCAGCCGGATGTCCAAGCACTTTCGTGTCAAAAAAGTTCGGCTGCGTAGTCGAGCTTGTCTGCATAAATTGTTGTTTTTTAAATTGGTTGAGAAAGATAACCATTTTTATTTAGTAAAAAAGGCTATTTTTTTTGTTCTCAATAATTTTAGTAGAAAAATACTTGGTTATTTCTTATTTTCAATCGGTTTAATCACCAATTTGTCATAGATCATCAAGGTGATAACGGAGAATATACCAATTCCTACGATTACATACCAAATCTTATTTGGGTTGTACGTATTCCAAAGCATATCTACGATATCCCAATGCGACATGCCTAGTTTCTGTTCGGCTAAGGCAAAATATTCATTCTTAGAGAAAGGGAAGTGTACTTGGCTAATATCAATACTCTTAGCTATTGCAAAGTCTTTAAAAGATTGTATCACAGTAGGCCAATCTACAGATTCAGCTTTCAGATTGAATTGTTTTTCAAAAGCATTTATCGACATGTTTAGCGCTTTGGCTCCTTGTTCTATAAATTGTTCATGGCTGATTACTTCAGGCATGGGAACGTTGCGTGTTGCCATCTCTGTTTTTAATAGGGATAATTTGTCAGACCACGACTGGTATAGGTTTCCTGAGATGTAATCCGTAACAAAGTAACTTGCTGCTACAGGTAAGAAGTAAGTTCCTTGGTACAAGCCATCTTTTCCTTTAGGCGTGATTAATGAAATAAACGAAGATACGGTTGGACTTGACATCATCTCCCCAATAGAGAAAATCATCGTTCCTAAAATAGTGAAAAGCGGATTGTTGGTATAGAAGGTTAATCCAACTCCAATACTCGCAATAATAGCTCCGCGGATTACGGCATTGATATGACGCATTTTAGTTACGAAATAAGAAATAGTTACCTGACAGATGATAATCATAAACGAGTCAATATTGGTAAACCATTCGGGTTTCACTTGTCCATCTTGTGTCAATAAAGTTCCTAAGAAAGGTACATTTTCATTGATCCATTCACTTAATACCGCAGAGTTAACCCAGTCTTCGATAAAGTTTGGTAGTGTATTGAATAACTGATTAAACATGGTCCAAAACCCAATCATTAACAACAATAAAATACCTAAACGGACGTCTTTTAAAGCTTCAAAAATACCTAGTATAGAATCCTTAATAGCTTTTGCGATAGAGTCTTTTGGTTTTTCTATTTTTGATTCTTTATAGAAAAAAAGTACGACGATTAAATTAATGGCGATTACTACAGCCGCTTGGATGAAGATGATATTCCAACCATACGTAGTGCGCAATCCCGATGACATGGCAGGTCCAATAAACCCACCGATGTTTACCATCATGTAAAAGATACCGAAACCTAAGGTGCCCGTCGATTCATCGGTGTTACTTGCGATAATGGCTGATGCTACCGGTTTAAAGAAAGCTGCTCCTACTGCAACTAATAAAAAGGCAGCATAGACATTGGAGAACGCAGTTACTTCCCCAAGAAGGTAATAACCAGCAATCATGATAACAAAGGAAATAATCAATGAAATTTTATAGCCGATACGGTCAGCAATAACGCCAAAAAATAAAGGTAAGAAGTATAGGATTCCTACTACGCCTCCCATAATACTTCCTTTTTGCACGTGGTCAAATCCCAATCCTCCCGTGTCGGTTGATCCAACTAAGTAAAGACCTAAAAGAGTATAGATTCCGTACCAAGCCCAACGTTCCATAAGCTCCATAAAACTGGCAATCCAGAAATTTTTATTGAACGATCGCAAGGTCTGTCCAAAGGTTTTATTATTTTGTGACATGATAATAAAAGGTTGTTAAAATTAAGGAGTGTAATTTAATTCCTATATTTTATATAGCAATGCGTTCGGTGTTAAAAAAAGAGGCTAAAAAAGAAAAAGCGACCCATGGGTCGCTTTTGTCTTGTTTGTTATAGAAAAAGTATCGTTGTATTACTTCACTTCTTGCATTAATTTTTTCATTAATGGTGAAAGAGCAATTAAGATCACCCCTGCAATAACCGCGTAAAGACCTAAGTCTTTATATCCATCCGTATAGGAAAGTAGCGCATCGTAGTTTGGGTGATTTCCTGTTACCGCTTCTGTATGTCCTTTGGACATAGCCGCACCGATGATCCCTGCTACATATTGTCCATAAGCACTTGCTAAGAACCACATTCCCATCATCATTCCTTGAAGGTTAGCTGTAGATAGTTTGGTCATAATAGACAATCCAATAGGCGACAAACACAGCTCTCCAAGTGTGATGATTAACAAGGCGAAAGTAAAGAAGTCTAAGGACGTCATACCTGCTGCATCAGCGAAGAATCTTGTTCCAAATAAAGCATAGTATCCTGCTCCTAAAAGGATAAATCCTAAACCAAATTTCATTACGGTGTTTGGTTCAATTTTCTTTTTCGCCATCCAAATCCACAACAACCCTAATAAGGGTGCGATGAAGATAATGAAGAAAGCCCCTCCAGAGTTATTTACTCCATTTGGATCTAAGTGCATCCCTAATAGTTCCGCATTTAAGTTCTTTGCAGCGAAAATACTCAAGGATCCTCCTGCTTGTTCGTAGATTCCGAAGAATAAAATAGAGAAGAAAATAAAGACTAAGGCAGCAATAATCTTTTTGCGTTCTGCAGTAGTCAATTTCGTCATTTCATAGAACAAATAGATCAACGCTAAAGGACCAACAGTATACATAAAGTAAGCGGTATAATCTGTATTGTCAATCATGAACACGATTACTGGTACCATGGCAAAAGTCAATATGTATGTACCAACCTCTTTCCACAATGGCATTCTCACTTGCTCTCCATTTGCATTGGTTTGCATAGGTTGAAGTCCAATTGGACCTAAGTGTCTCTTGGTGAAGATGAAGTTGATTAAACTCACTAACATAACGAAAGCAGCTAATCCAAAAGCAACACTCCAGCGGTTTTCTACTGCAATAGCATCTTCAAATAAGTGTCCTTTACCGATTGCGATACATAAATATCCTCCGATAAGTGCTCCTAAGTTAATCCCTGCATAGAATAATGAGAAACCAGCATCTGTACGGTCATCCCCTTTTTTATACAATTTACCTACCATAGTAGAGATATTCGGTTTAAAGAAACCAGTACCAATTACGGTAAATGCAATTCCGATAAAAAAGTAAGCATGGGGATCAATGGCTAAGATTAAACTTCCTAGAATCATCATGGCTCCACCCCAAAACAGAGACTTGCGGAAACCTAAAATTTTATCTGCAAAAATACCCCCTAAGAAGGTAAAGGCGTATACGAATGCCTGCGTAGCACCGTATTGTAAGTTAGCTTGTGCTTCTTCAAATTTAAGTTGGTCAATCATAAAGAAAACCAACATTCCTCTCATTCCATAGAACGAAAAACGTTCCCACATTTCTGAGAAGAATAAGCTCCAAATTTGCTTCGGGTATTTACCAGAGAAATTTTGAATCTCTTCTAATGTCTGTGTTTGACTCATTTTTTATAGTTTTATTTATTGTGCAATGCACGGTGGGTTAACGAACACCGTGCATTAGTTTTTTCAATAATGGGTTTACTAGCATCACCAATACGGCAGCTGCAGCCGGGATTAATGTAAACAAGAAGAAGAAGTGACTCAATGAATATTCTTCTTTAATGTTTTCAATTTGACCTCCTAAGATTGCCGCAAATTTCTGTGCAATTGCAAGGGCCAAATACCACATACCAAACATGAACGCTAGCATTTTTCCAGGTACTAACTTGGATACATAAGACAGTCCAACAGGTGAGATAAATAATTCCCCTAAAGTATGGAATAAGTATGTTAAAACTAGAAATATCATCGACATTTTTACACCATCACCCAATCCCATTGAGCCTAATCCTAAGATTAAGAATCCAATAGCTACCAATAATAGCCCAATTCCGTATTTGAATGCTGCTGGCGGGTTGTATTTCGAATCCCATAGTTTGGATACGGATGAAGCCAAGGCAATAATAAAGAACGAGTTCAAAATAGAGAACCACGATACGGTAATTTGAGAAACTTCTCTCGAAAATTCAGCATTTAACATATAAATAGCCATCGCCCAAATTCCAGCAAAACAGATGAATAAAATCACGTTAGATAAAGCAATTTTTTTCCAAGTCGCTTTCGCTAATAAGATTAATACCCAAGAGATAATCATCAAAGGAATAATGGTTAAACATGTATTGATGATGTTAAATATGGTCAATGTCGTCCCCTCTAAGGTTCTATCTACATAATCTCTAGCCACAAGTACCAACGAAGTTGCCCCTTGTTCAAAACTCATAAAGAAGAACATCAAGAAGAATGCCAATAAGATAACGGCAAACATACGATCTCTAATGATTTTTCCGTAGCGTAAAATACGAGAAATCACCAGGTATAAGAAGGCAGCTAAAGCCAAAATAGCCATTAAATTTTGACCGCGTAGGAAAGGCGTGTCTAAACTTTCAAATACATCCAATACTCCATTTTTAGATAGCGGATCATTGAAAGCGTATAATAAACCAATGACAGATACTAGCCCGATTAAGATATAATCGACAAGAGTGTATGGATTCTTTGTTTCCTCTTCTTCTTTGAGTTGTTCTGTTGTTTTTGCTACAGTAGTATCTTCTTTTTTCAACTCACCTAAATCGCCAAAAAGCGGTTTAGCCAACCAGAACTGAATGGTTCCCAAAAGCATGAAAATACCTGCTAGACCAAATCCATAGTGCCATCCTTTTGTTTCAGCTAAGTATCCACAAAGCATCATTCCAAAGAAAGCCCCTGAGTTTACACCCATATAGAAGATGGTATACGCACCATCTTTCTTTTCAGGAAGTGATTTATACATTTCTCCTAGCATCGAAGGCATATTCGGTTTAAAGAAACCTGTTCCAATAACCAAACAAGCCAATCCAACGAAGAACCATATTTTAGAGATTCCTTCAGCGGCCATTGAAGCGTGACCTAAAGTCATGATAATTGCGCCTACAATTACAGCCCAACGAGAACCAATATATTTATCGGCAATAACTCCTCCTAAAATCGGAGTTAAATAAAGAAGCATCGCATAAGTACCGTATAACGCACCAGCTTGCTCTGCGGACCAACCCCAACCTGAAAATTCGCTACCAAAAAGAACTTGAGCGGTTAAGAATTGAATCAATAGGACTCTCATTCCATAGAATGAGAAACGTTCCCACATTTCTGTAAAGAAAAGAACGAAAAGACCTGCTGGATGTCCTAAGACATTCGACTTAAACAGGTCTGAATTAGTAGCTGTTTCTGCTGCCATTTATGTTAGTATTTATTATAGTTTGTTTTAAAAGCTATCCTACGTTCCGTAGTCGATCGTTAGTCGTTTTATAAGTTGTTTAAGATGAAATTAGTCATCTTAGTGTATAGTTGTAAGCGTGTGTTGCCTCCATAGATACCGTGGTTTTTGTCTGGGTAGATCAACCAGTCGAAATCCTTGTTGTGTTGTACCAATGTTTCGATCATGGCCATGGCATTCTGCACGTGTACGTTGTCATCAGCGCTTCCATGCACCAATAAATAACGACCTTTCAATTGGTTGGCAAAGAAATAGGGTGAGTTGTCGTCATATCCTGATGGGTTTTCTTGAGGAGTTTTCATGTAGCGCTCCGTGTAGATGGAGTCGTAAAATCTCCAGTTGATCACTGGGGCTACTGCGATGGCCATTTTGAATATGTCATTGCCTTTTAGCAGACAGTTTGTTGACATAAAACCACCGTAACTCCATCCCCAAATTCCAATGCGACTCGCATCAACATAGCTTTGTTGCGCCAAGTATTTTGCTGCTTCGATTTGATCTTCAACTTCGTATTTACCCAATTCATATTGGGTTGTTTTTTTGAATGCTGCTCCTCGGAAGCCTGTTCCTCTACCATCTACCGTTACAACAATGTATCCTTTTTGCGTTAACATCGCATGCCAGTAATCATTAGAATCAAACCAGTTGTCGGCTACCTGTTGTGAGCCAGGACCACTGTATTGATACATGAAAACAGGGTAGGTTTTCGCAGGATCAAAGTTAGCTGGCTTCATTACCCATGCATTAAGTAGTGTACCTCCTACAGTTGGAATTTGTGTAAATTCTTTTTTCGGTAGTTGGTATGCTTTTAGCTTGTTTTCTAAAGCGGTATTATTCAGTATTTCTTTGACAACTTGACCTGTTTTACTTTGGTGTAAGGTGTAAAGTGGAGCTGTTGTCGTAGAAGAATAAACGTTGATAAATAGATCAAAATTAGGACTAAAAATAGCATAATTCGTTCCTAATTGATTGGATAGTAGTTTTTTATTCTTGCCATTTAGATCGATCGAGTAGATGTCGCGGTAGATAGAACCTCGTTCTACTGATTGGAAGAATAATTTATTTTTTTTTAGGTCAATGCCGTAATAATCAGTTACTTCCCAATTTCCTTTTGTGATTTGGTTGAGTAATTTTCCGTCTTTGTTGTAGTGATACAAGTGATTGTTTCCATCGCGTTCACTCATCCATACAAAGTCGTTATTGTCTAAAAAAGAAAGCGTGTGTACATCGACATAGGCCTTGTCTTTTTCGTTTAGAATTAGTTTTTTTGCTTGTGTACTCCCATCGACAAAAAATACTTTTAAGTCATTTTGATGCCTATTGATCACTTGTACACTCAGCTGTTTTGGATCATTGGTCCATTTGATGCGGGGAATGTAAAAATCGGAAAACTCCGATAGATCTACTGCGTTGTTTTTTGCTTGAGCTATATCATATATATGTAAAGAGACGCTCGCATTTTTTTCTCCTGCCTTTGGATATTTGAATTTATCTTGTGTTGGATATAATCCCGTTCCATAGACATTCATGGAGTATTCTGGTACTTCTGTTTCGTCAAATTTGACGTAAGCCAGTTGATTACTCGTCTTGTTCCAATCAAACATGCGTACAATACTAAATTCCTCTTCGTATACCCAGTCCGAAATACCATTAATAATGTGGTTTTTCTGACCATCGTTGGTTAGTTGAGTCGTTTGTTTAGTCGAAATATCGTAGATAAATAAATTGTTCTGATACGCATAGGCGATCTTATTTCCGTCTGGTGAAAATAGCGGTTCCATGATTGGATGACTCGCAATTTTGGTCGTGCTATGAGTCTTAGGATTAAATAGATAGTAATCGGCTAAGAAGGAACGACGGAAGATTGGTGTAGTGTTTGTTCCAATTAGAATTTGTTCCTCTTTCTCGTCAAAGACATAACTTTCAATGGACTTAATTTCTGGAAATTGTTCATTACTGAAGACCGTTTTTGTTTTTTCTAAAGTAGCGAAGTTATAGAGGTTGATGACTTGATGCTGCTCAGAAATGCGCTCAATACGCGCGTATTGATTTTGGGTATTTAGCGTGTTGACCGCTTGCATAGCCTCTGTTTTAAAGGTGCCATTCCAAATTTCCGATAGCTCAATGTTCTTTTGTGCTAGTCCAATTTGCGTGGCAATCACACAAATTAACGAGGTGAATTTAATGTATTTCATTATCTAATTAGTCGAAAAAACTTCCAATTTTACTGAAAAAATATGATTTATGCCAATTTTCATTCAGATTAATTAATAAAAACTTAAATCTATTGAAGCGGTTTTGGTAGTTAAAATCCTAATACCTTGCACAAATGGTATAGATTATTCTGTATTTACTTTTTTTAATTGGCGTTGTTTAGAGTATTCTTGCATCATAGATAATTTGTTTAGGGTGGGGTTTGTTCGTTGCGCGGTTTGAACGGTTTGTTTGTTGTTTGGCTTTTGTTGGTGACTTTTGTTGGTGACTTTTTCGTTGGTCGCCTTTTTATCTCATCTAATTCATATTTTGTTTAGGTATTTATTGAATATATCTCCTTGATGTTATAGTTGTTTTGGTGTTCGATGAATCTCCATTTTGTGACGATTTCCACTTCGTTTTGATCTGTAGTGGGAACTATTTTATTAAGCAGTAATTCTCTATTGATTCTTAAATGCCCAAAAGCCAAAAGCCAAAAAGCCAAAAAGCAAAAAAACCAGTAGAATCATGTATCTTTGTTTCTTAAATTATTTAAACATGATAGGGAGTATAAATGGGTTTTCTAAACTAAACAAGGAAGAGAAAATCAATTGGATAGCAAAAACATATTTAAACAACCAAGAAACGGTCGTAGATTTGATCAAGCAATACTGGAATTCGGACGAAGAATTACAAAAATTGCATGATGAGTTTATTGAAAACACAATAACAAATTTTTATTTGCCCCTTGGTGTTGCTCCTAATTTTTTAATTAATGATGCTTGGTACACCATTCCGATGGTGATCGAAGAGAGTTCTGTTGTTGCGGCGGCGTCTAAAGCAGCCAAGTTTTGGGCTGATCGCGGGGGATTCAAAGCAACCATTTTAAATACAGAAAAAATAGGACAGGTTCACTTTATTTATAAAGGAGATAAAGCGAAGCTAGAACAATTTATACAAGATATCCAACCTGCTTTTTTTGAAGATACACTTTCGATTACACAAAATATGCAAAAGCGTGGGGGAGGAATTTTATCAATTAACTTACGCGATAAAACACAAGAGATTCCAAATTACTACCAGTTACACGTTACCTTTGAAACGAAAGATAGCATGGGAGCAAATTTTATTAACTCGTGTTTGGAACAAATGGCGACTACATTAAAACAGCAAGCTTTGACTAATGCTGCTTTTTCAGAAGAAGAAAGCGCCATTGATGTTGTGATGAGTATTTTGTCCAACTATGTACCCAATTGTGTAGTTCGAGCAGAAGTTTCTTGTCCAGTAGAAGCGTTACAATCTAGTGAAATTCAAGACCCAGTGCTCTTTGCAGAGAAATTTGTACAAGCCGTTCGTATTGCAGAAATTGAACCGTTTAGAGCCGTAACACATAATAAAGGAGTAATGAATGGTGTAGATGCCGTAGTCTTAGCCACAGGTAATGACTTTAGAGCAATTGAGGCAGGCGTACATGCTTATGCATCCAGAGATGGACAATACCGAAGCTTATCTCATGCGTCTTTAACTGATGGAATATTTAAATTTTGGATTGATTTACCTCTAACAGTGGGAACGGTAGGAGGATTAACTTCTTTACATCCCATGGTGAAAATTGCATTGCAAATGCTGCAAAAGCCGTCTGCGACGCAGTTGATGCAAATCATTGCCGTAGCAGGGTTGGCTCAAAATTTTGCGGCGGTTAAATCACTAACTACTACGGGAATTCAACAAGGGCACATGAAAATGCACTTAATGAATATCTTGAATCAGTTTAAAGCAACGGATGAGGAACGAATGAAAGTAGTGGCCCATTTTGAAAAAAATGTTGTGTCTCATAGTGCTGTTGTTGAGTTATTAGAAACACTGAGAAAATAGTCAAATGGAATTTTATAGTGCTGGAAAGCTTTTGATCTCAGGAGAATATCTTGTGCTAGACGGGGCTTTGGCTTTTGCCTTGCCTACTTCGTTTGGTCAGTCCTTGTATGTGGAAGATCAAACAGAAAGCTGTATTCGTTGGACAAGCTACGATGTGGATGGAACGATTTGGATGCAAGAGGAAGTCACTATTGAACAACTCTTGTCAGAAGAGGAGGTAATGGGTACTGACTATCGACAAACACTCGTAAAGGTATTGAGAGCTGCAAATCGACAAAATCCTAGGATTTTACAAACTAAGCAAGGATTTAAAGTAGAGAGTAAACTAACTTTTCCACGCTTGTGGGGATTGGGAACGTCATCAACATGGATTAATAATGTAGCGCAGTGGTTTGATATCAATGCTTACCAATTGCTACAAGAATCATTTGGGGGTAGTGGATATGATATAGCTTGCGCAAAACATCACAGTGCGTTATTTTATCAATTGACGGATCTGCATCATCCTAAAGTGGAGCTAATTGATTTCAAACCCACTTTTGTGGATCAGCTTTATTTTGTGTACCTGAACGAAAAACAGTCGAGTAGAGCTGCAATTGAAGCCTATCGAGCAAAAAAAGAATTAATTGACAAGGAAATACAACGGGTAACCGAAATAAGCCGAGCGTTGACCAAGACTGCAGCTGTGGAAGAATTTAAAACTTTACTCCGTGAACACGAGGTTATTTTGGGCGCTATTTTAGAAACGAGCCCCATCCAAGAGCGACTATTTGCT
This sequence comes from Myroides sp. C15-4, assembly GCF_050522745.1. NCBI lineage: Bacteria > Pseudomonadati > Bacteroidota > Flavobacteriia > Flavobacteriales > Flavobacteriaceae > Myroides > Myroides sp. C15-4. The sequence continues at coordinate 95,648 of NZ_JBMVQX010000005.1, forward strand.
GATTTTGATGGTGCAATTAAAAGCTTAGGTGCTTGGGGAGGTGACTTTATCCTAGCCGTTTCACCTAAAGATCCAACGAGCTATTTCAACCAAAAAGGGTATACTACAGTGATTCCCTATCAAGAGATGATTGCCAAATAAATAAATACGATAGAACCAAAAAACTCGCCACGCAAAGGCGAGTTTTTAGTTGTTTATAGACATTAATCGCCTTGTTTTATAGATAAAAGGTATTGAGAATGTGTCAATTTACTCCTTTTACTAAAGATAGTAGTACAGATGGTTTATTTGTTCATAAGATTACTTGTTTTTTGGTGTTTTCAGTGGCTATTCTTGAAAAATAAGAGTTGACCCAAGAGGTAGGCGGTAGTTTTAGTGGAATTTAGTATATTTAGGATGTTTTAATTCGTTGATAACTGATTTAGTTTCCGAATGTGTTCAATTGTATGATAATAGCTTTTTAGGTATGAGCAATATGGAAAGAAGCTATTGAGAAAAAGGCATCTTAATCGGGTGCCTTTTTAGCGTTCTATCAATCTATTTAAGTATCTTTAAAGGAGCTAAAGAAAAAGGATATGATTAAAGAAATCTTACAACATGTCGAACACAGACCTTGGGATTTACCTAAAGACAGATGGAAATATTATCAAGAATGGAATCGACTACTGTTTTTTCATTTTGAAGTTCCCTTTGACGTACTACGCGCTTTAGTGCCCAAAGCGTTGGAATTGGATTCTTTTGAAGGAAAATATTACATCTCTGTTGTACCTTTTACCATGGAAAAAATTCGCCCGCGTATGCTGCCTTCGGTGGGATTTGTTTCAAATTTTGACGAACTCAATGTCCGTACCTATGTGGTGAAAGAGGGAAAAGCAGGTGTTTATTTTTTAACTATTGAGGGAGGAAAATCACTTTCTGTCTTTGTTTCCAAACAGCTATCGGGATTGCCTTATGAAAAGGCAACCATGAAACGCTCCAAAGGGGTATATACTTCTTCGAATCCCAAAAAGCCCTTTCAGTTTGAAGCTACCTACGCCATAGGCAATCTCGTTCAACAGAAAAATCCATTGCAAGTATGGCTAACAGAGCGCTATTGCCTCTATGTCTATGTCAAGAATAAGCTGTATCGCTATCAAATTCACCACAAAGTCTGGGAATTAAAAGAAATTGAATTTGATCAGCTAAAAATTGCGTATGATTTACCTGGAATTCAGCTGACTGAAAAAGAGGTGATTGCACCTAATTATTCCGATGGAATTCAAGTGGTGGCTTGGGGGAAAGAAAAAGTAGAATAGAAATAAAAATTAAGGGTATGAAAAAGTATATCGTTCTATTAGTGTTGCTCTTAAGTGGATTGTCTCATGCACAAGATTGGGTAGGAACATGGAAAACGAATGAATTGATCACGTATAAAACTGTCGATGAATATGTCTTGACGCCAGCAAATCAAGCGGCTAATGCAATTAAAATGGAACGGTTTGGTGATTTTATTGTTTTTAATGCGGATCAAACCTTTGAGTCTTACTATACCGCTCCCTGTGGAAATGATTGTTTTACTACTACAGCAGGTGTTTATACGATTACCAAGAATAATCAAATTACCTTGACATTACATCGCCTGAATCAAGAGAGAATGTGTATGCAATCTCGTGAAGAAACGGCTGACTTAGGAACGTATGATGTAATCAAAGAAGAGAATCAGATGCGTTTGGTTAAGTGTAAAAAATAAATTTTTAGTATAAAGAAACAAGCCATGGCAAAATACAGCATACAAATACCCGAACCTTGTTCCGAAGATTGGAACCAAATGACCCCTTTAGCAAAAGGGAGACACTGTGCTGTTTGTCAAAAGACAATTTATGATTTTTCCAACTACACGCAAGGTGAATTAGTTCAACACATCCAACGCGAAGGGAAAATTTGTGGACGTGTCCCAACTAAATATTTGGATATAGCGTTAAGTGAATCAAAAGCGAATCGCGGAATAAGCTTGCAGGGAATTGTAGCGGCAGCGATCAATCTATTGGTGCTAACAACAACTGCTGCTGTACAAGGACAAGAAAAAGCGAAGGTAGAACAACACGTAAAAGATAGGGAAAGTGTTCGTGAACAAGAACAAGTAGAGAAACTGCCTGTTGTTATTCGAGGTAAAGTGATGGATGAAGAAGGGCTTGGATTGCCAGGTGTTAGTGTTATTATAAGAGGAACTCAACTTGGAGTTGGCACAGACATGGATGGAAATTTTGAATTAAAAGTTCCTGAAGAACATAAGGAGGTTGATTTAGTTTTTTTATTTATTGGAATGGAAGATTATCTAGTTACGATTGTAGATTTTGATACGCCATTGTTGGTCACACTAAAAGATATCCTAAGAGATGAAGAGGAGGTGAGGGTTACTACTGGATTATTGATTTTCAAAAAGAAAAAAAGATGGTTATTCTTTTAATCGCATTATTTTTGCTTCTCTTTCCCAATTATAGGTTTGAGTGGTTTCATTGATCAATTGATAGAGGGATAGGGATAAGCTTTTGTATGCTTCACTTTTTATCGTGTCTACTGCCCTTGTTTTTTCCGCTAGGTCAACAACTAAATCAGCTAATAACTCTTGATTGGTTGAATCAAATGAAGGATGTTGAGTAAAATAATTCTGTAACTCAATCGAAGATTTCAAAAGGAGTAGATCCTCAAGATCTACATCTGTTTGTGCGTTCAATTGGGCAGAAAAATCCGCACGAGTCTGTTCGTGAAGGGGATCTTCTAAGGGTAACTGATTAAAAAAGGCCCTTAAAATAAGAGCCGTTTGTTCGATGAGTCGTAAAATTGTATCTCGTGTTTCCATTAACGCACTGGTCGTAAAGTATTGCTAAAAGTTACTTTGAATGGATTGTCTTTACTGCTGTTTTTCATGATGTAAATAAACTTAAACATCTTCGCGTGATCACTTTCAATGACTACCTCGCTATTGGTGTAGGTGTCTATAATTGTAAAGTCATCGGTGTTGTCTACGCGAATAGATTTGGCAATTCCATTGGATAAATCACTCATAGCCATGCCTTTAAAAAAGGTTTTGCTGCTATTTTTTACGACGATGTTTTCTCCTTTAAATCCTTGCGTCAGAATAACAACACTGTATTTGTTGCTGTTCGCTTGCATTCCTGCCAAATAGGATTCCTTTGTTTTTTCCGTTACAGAGCGGAAATCATCTCGTACTTGAGCGTAATCAGGTAGATCAATAACGTCTTTTTCTTCAGGTAATCGATTTTCTTCTTTAATTTCATCAATACGCTCTTCAATCGTTAAATCCTTGGATGGAGCGTCTGTACTGTTGTTTCTGCTGCTGTTATTGCTCCCGTGGGGGACTGATTTACACATAGCAAATAAAGCAATCAGGAATAAAAATGGCAATTTTTTCATAATCTTAATTTTACAATGATATGGATGCGATTGTAAGTAAGTATCTTTGTGGTTGTAAAGATAAAAGTTTCAACTAACATAAAAAAAGGAACTTTAGTAAATAGCTAAATATGGGGATTATGCATTATGATGTTATCATCGTAGGAGGAGGGGCCGCAGGTTTTTTTACGGCAATTAATTTGGGTGAACGTTATCCGAATTTAAAAGTTGCCATTGTAGAACGCGGAAAAGAAGTGCTTGCGAAAGTTAGAATATCAGGAGGAGGGCGTTGTAATGTCACCCATGCTTGTTTTGATCCTAAAGAATTAGTGCAATATTATCCCCGTGGAGCAAAAGAATTACTTGGGCCTTTTCATCAATTTTGTTGCGGAGATACGATCGAGTGGTTTGCAAAATATGGGGTTGAATTGAAAATTGAAGACGATGGTCGTATGTTTCCCATTACTGATTCCTCACAGACAATCATTGATTGTTTTATCCAAGCAGCAGCCCAATATAAAATTGACATTTTACAAGGCGTAAGTGTGCAAAGTGTTTACCAAAGTGAAAAAGGATGGAAGTTAGATACGTCTAAAGAAGGAATGACCTGTACACAATTAGTCTTTACAACAGGAAGCAATCCTAAAGTTTGGCAGATGATGACCGATTTAGGGCATCGTTTGGTAGAGCCTGTTCCTTCTTTATTTACTTTTAATATAAAAGATAAGCGAATTGCTGATTTAATGGGAGTTGCTACACCAGCTATAGTGAAAGTGAAAGGAACAAAATTAGAAGCAACAGGACCTTTACTCATCACCCATTGGGGAATGAGCGGACCAGGTGTTTTGCGTTTATCCGCTTGGGGCGCCCGCTTATTGGCGGAGAAAAAGTACCAATTTCACCTTGTGGTTAATTGGTTACCTCAGTTTGAACGAGAGGATTTAATAGATCACCTGAAGGATTTTAAACTCGAACACGCCAAGAAAACCGTGTGGAAAAGAGGGTTGTTTGATTTTCCATCTCGATTATGGGAACGTTTAGTGCTAGCTGCGGGAATTAATGAAACTCTAACCTGGGCAGATGTAAGCAATAAGCATCTACAAGCTCTTGGGGCTGAATTGCAAGAAGGATACTATCAAGTTAATGGGAAAAGTACATTTAAAGATGAGTTTGTAACCGCAGGAGGTATAGACCTACGCGATGTCAATTTCAAAACAATGGAGAGTAAGTATTGTGCTAATTTATACTTTGCAGGTGAAATTCTCGATATAGACGCTATTACAGGCGGATTTAATTTCCAAAATGCATGGACAACGGGTTTTTTAGCAGCCCAAGCGATTGCATCAAAATTTTAATACACCACACATGAAATTTAACTATTATAATCCAAGTAGTAGCCTCTTGCTTCTCGTTATTTGTTTGGGTCCGTTTTTGTCGACAGGCATTTTCTTTCTGTTGGTTGGCGTTGGGATTGTAAAATTGGTAGCCGTTATTTTGTTCTTTTTGTTTTTCGTATTTCTGTATAAAATTGTTTTTATAAAGGTGACCATTGACGAAAAAGGCGTGATGTACAAAAGCTTATTTAAGGAAAAATTCTTGCCATGGACAGCGATAAATGATGTTTTACTTGTAGTACGCGAACGTCGATCAATACCAGATTACTACAAATTAAACGAATGGATCGCTTCTGGACGCAAAACAAAAAGCTATTTTTTACTCTTTAGAGCCACAAGTGAATTTCCTGCAAACCCAATGTTTATGTTCAGTGAGCCCATTGCTGAGGACTATATCAGCGTACAAAGTAGAAAGGCGATTCTCGAAAAAGTAAATCAATATTTTTATAAGTCTTAAACTTAACTTAATTGATACACAATTGGTGATAACATTGTTGATAAGTTTATTTTGTTTGGGTGGAATCCACGGGAATTTTATGTTCCTTTGGCAAACACACAACTAAAAAATCAGAGGCTTACTCTGATTTCAAGATGTATGTAATTTTGTAAGTGCTAATAGAAATATGGAAGGTCTTCCCTTCCATATTTTTTTTATGGTTTAATGAACGGATTGTAGAGCTTCGTCAGTGTGCGATTATAGTGTTTTATAAATCGCGTAATTACTGTTAAGGTTGATAGACCAAGTAGGGTCTTTAACGTCCAGTTTTCAAATGGAATTAATAGGAAAATCAAAATTAAGGCACTGATGGTTGAAAGCATGCGTAGATTGTAGTGCTTACTTTCAATGGGGTGTTTGTACAGTATCATAAATAACAGTAATACAATAATGGTGCTACCTAATAAAAACAGCAATTCCCTCCAGTTGGATGTAACAAAAAAGGAATAGCCAATAGCCAGTACCCCTGAACATAGTCCTAGCATCAGATTGATGCGATCTAAAAAGCGTATTTTAGGTAGTAAACAAATTTGAATTACCATGTTATCTGTTAGCAGTATTCGTTGCTTTTCTGTTGGTATTAGTTCTGCTAAGGACAGCGTTTGCTTCGCATCTCCATACATAAAGGTTAATTCTTCTGTATCGTCATGTAGTAGGATAGTCGTTTGAGAAGCGGTGTTGATTTGCTTTAGAAAATGCTTCTCAGTATAAATAAAAACAGAAGAGAGACCTTCCGATTTATTAGCTATCGTTGCAAGGTGTAATTTTTTCATGCTTTTGTTCGTTCGTTCGGTATATAGCCAAGTTAGTATTAATTTATTTTTTTTGCAATTTATTTTTATTTTTTATTATTAATGTACGTATTGCTTGTGTTTAAGCTAACAAATTGTAGCGGTAAGTAAACGAAAAAGCTAGATGGCAGGATGTTTTAGCCTTTGTCTCTACAGGGAACTGTGGTATATAATAAAAAGGTAGTATTTTTGTCAAAAAGTTGAAAGGAATGACAAACGCACATGATTTTATATTTGATACGCAACATGCTGTAGCAAGTACTGTAGCAAGTGGAACGTTTACTTGGAGTGCACCTAGTAATATAGCGCTTGTGAAATATTGGGGCAAAAAGGAAGATCAAATTCCAGCGAACCCCTCTTTGAGCTTTACTTTGAGTAACTGTAAGACCATTACTACCTTGACCTTTGTAAAGAAAGAAGAAAAGGGAATTCATTTCGATTTGTTATTTGAAGGGAAACCCAAAGAGGAATTTAAACCCAAAATACAAAAGTTCTTTGAGCGTATAGTACCTTACTGTCCATATATTGAGGCGTATCATTTTACTATTGATACAACCAATACGTTTCCGCATAGTTCGGGTATTGCTTCTTCCGCCTCAGGAATGGCAGCGATGGCGATGAATATCATGGCTTTGGAGCGGCTCCTTCATCCAGCAATGGAAGAGTCATACTTTCATAAAAAAGCTTCTTTTTTAGCTCGTCTGGGTTCTGGAAGTGCATGTAGAAGTATTGTTGGTTCAATTGTCGTTTGGGGCGAACAAAAGGACGTGGCTGGAAGTTCAGATCTATATGGTATCGAAGCTCCTTTCGCTGTACACGAAAACTTCAAAAATTATCAAGATGTAATTTTATTGGTAGATAAAGGAGAAAAACAAGTCTCTAGCACAGTGGGACATGATTTAATGCACAATCATCCGTTCGCAATAGAACGCTTTAAACAAGCCCATCAAAATTTAAGTGCACTAAAAGAGATTCTGCAAACAGGTGATCTTGCGCAATTTGTATCTTTAGTAGAGCATGAAGCGTTAACTCTTCATGCCATGATGATGACTTCTCTACCGTACTTTATTTTGATGAAATCTAATACTTTACAGATTATAGAGCGTATTTGGGCATTTAGAGCGAAAACAGCGATTCCTGTTTGCTTTACTTTAGATGCAGGAGCGAATGTACACGTGCTTTTTCCTGAAGCTGTCAAAGAAGAGGTACTCGAGTTTATCCGTACGGATTTAAGTGTATTTTGTCAAAATAAACATTTTATTGAAGATAAAATGGGAAATGGAGCTTTATTAATTGAATAAAAAGTGCTAAATTTACATTAGAAAAATAGTGTTTATTCTAAAAATTTCAAGCTATGAAAAATGTTATAAAGTTATTAGGACTGATGATGTGTAGCTTGTTTACGTATCAAGCAAGCGCACAAACACCGAACTTAGATCAAAATCCCAACTATCGTGTAAGTATGGAAAAATACATGATACAAAAGGATTCGCTTCTGGTGAATTTAGGTGAAACGGTACACAATACATACAAAGCGTATGACTGGTATGAAGCAAAACAAGAACGCAAAGCGTTGAAGCGACAATACCGTCATGAAGAACGCATGGCTAGGGCAAAATACGGACGTTCGTATTATTCTGATTATGGGTATAACTACAACTACGGATACAACAATTACTATAGAAACTACAGCAATTGGAATTGGTCTCCGCGTATTGGTTTTAGAACTGGGAACTGGTGGTTCTCTATTTAGTAGAAAAAATAATGAATAATAAAAAAAATATGCAAATTAGAAAGATAGCATTAGCTGCAATTTTAGCGGCATCAGGTTTATTTATCACCTCTTGTGGTCGTCAAGTAACACGAGTAAGCACGGATGAAACAATCGATATCAGTGGTAGATGGAACAATTCAGATTCAAGAGAAGTCGCTCAGCAAATGACAAGACAAGTACTAGATGGTACATGGATTGGAGACTTTCAAGATGAGAACAACAATAAAAAGCCAGTTGTGATCGTGGGAATGGTGTATAACAAAAGCCATGAGCATATTGATGCAGAAACATTTGTAAAAGATGTAGAGCAATCGTTTATTCAATCTGGACGTGTGCGTTTGGTGCAAGGAGGTAAAAAACGAGACGAACTTAGAGGAGAAAGAGCAGATCAACAAACCAATGCATCCGCTTCTTCTATGAAACAATTCGGTTTAGAACAAGGGGCAGACTTTATGTTACAAGGTTCTATTAACTCTATTGTAGATTCACACAAAAAGAAAAAAGTTGTTTACTATCAAGTTAATTTAGAATTAACGAATTTACAAACAAATGAAGTTGTTTGGATCGGAGACAAAAAAATAGCGAAATACGTAAAAAACTAAACTTATAATTAATGGTTTTCAATCGAACCATATCCTCCATTACAAAAACATTAGTGCCTGTGGCGCTAATGTTTTTCGTCTTTGGATGCGCGACCTATCACGATCGAATTACAGATTATTATCAACGAATGATCCGCGAAGACTATGCTGGAGCGGAGAGTGCATTGGATAAAAATAAACTGTTGCAAAAATCGAGAAACCTCTTGCTTTTCTATATGGAAAAAGGAAGAGTGGAACACTTAAAAGGGAACTATACCTTAAGTAACCAATACCTAAATAAAGCGGATCTCTTAATTGAAGATCAGGTTGCCAAATTTGGTGATGTAATGGTTGGCCTCTTTTTAAATTCGATGTCCCAAAGTTATAAGGGAGAAGAGTTTGAAATCTTTATGCTACACTATTATAAGGCCTTGAATTATTTATATCTCGGACAATCACAAGAAGCCCTAGTAGAAGCTCGTCGTATTTCCCTCCAAAACTATGAGCAAGGGGATAAGTACAGTAATAAAACTACGCGTTATTCTAAAGATGCTTTTTCTTTAAATTTACAAGGACTTATTTACGAGTCGACAGGAAATTACAACGATGCTTTTATCGCTTACCGCAATGCGGTTGAAGTGTATCAAAGTGCGGTTGGTGGTCTGTACTACGGTGTAAGTATTCCAGAGAATTTAAAGTATGATGTCATGAATATGGCCTATAAACTTGGGTTTACGAATGATCTACGCAAGTTTGAAAAAGACTTTGGTAAGACGTTTAAACCCTTTCAAGCTGCTGAGGGTGGAGAACTTGTTGTGTTTTGGGAAAATGGAACTGCACCAATTAAAGAAGAAGAGAATATTATGTTCTCTTTGATTAAAGGCGATAGTGGTGCTTTAGTATTTACCAATGCTTTAGGCGTGATGATCCCCTTAGATTTTGGAATTGCTGGGCATACAGATTTGAGCGATGTACACAGTGTAAATATTGCTTATCCCAAGTATATTAGCACACCCGTGCCTTTTGCTAAAGCCCAAGTGCAGGTAAACGGCACGGCTACGTATGTTTTAGAAAAGGTACAAGATATTGATGTGGTCGCGGTTTCAACCCTACAAGAACGAGCAGGAAAAGAATTAGGAAAAATTTTAACGCGTTTGGCTGTTAAAAAATCAGCGGAATATGCCGTCAAATCAGTGGCTAGATCCAATGATAATAACGCAGTGTTAGAAGGAGTAGGTTTGGGCTTACAGTTGTATAACTTATTCTCAGAAAAAGCGGATACCCGAAATTGGCAAACCCTTCCTGCGGAAATAAAATACGCACGCGTTCCGTTAGCCAAAGGAAAAAATCAGTTGGCCTTCGATTTGCAAAGACCTAATGGACCATCCGTAAAACAAGAAGTTGAAATTGAATCCAATGGAGGCTTGAAGTTTTACAATTTTGCAACAATGCGATAAGAAAGTATGGCAAAAAATAAAGTATGCACCCATTGTAAGGTACCTATTAGCTGTCAACCCGATGCGATTGGACAATGTGATTGTGCTCAAATTAAAATTCATACTGATACCAAGGCATTCTTGCGTAGTTCTTTTCACAAGTGTTTATGCACGTCGTGTTTAGTGCAAATGGATCAATTGGTAGCGGAAGCAAAAATCAGTGACTTTCCACGTAAACGCAGTGAGATGATTGAAGACAAACACTACTATATCGAAAATGGGTATTTTGTCTTTACAGCATTGTATCATTTGCTCAAAGGACAATGTTGCCAAAATGGATGTCGACATTGTGTTTATGGTTACAAAAACCGGTATTTGTAGAAAAATAATAAAACAAAACCACCTAAGCGTGAATATTATACGTACCTTTGCGGGGTAAATTACTTTTATAAGCTATGAAAGGACCTTTATTTTATTCTAAAATTCTTTTATTCGGAGAATACGGAATTATAAAAGACTCAAAAGGATTATCAATCCCCTATAATTTTTATAAGGGAGCCTTGAAAATGGATGAAAACCTAGAAGGATTCGCAAAAAAATCAAATGAATATTTGAGAAATTTTGCTGATTATCTTGTAGATATGCAGGAAGCCGAACCTACTTTGGTACAATTTGATATGGAACGTTTACAAACAGAAATTGAAAACGGACTGTATTTTGATTCAAGTATTCCGCAAGGTTACGGTGTGGGAAGTAGTGGTGCACTAGTTGCAGCAATCTATGATCAATACGCGTTTGAAAAAATTACAGTATTGGAAAACTTAAGCAAAGAGAAATTGCTGAAGTTGAAAGGGATTTTCGGTAAAATGGAAGCTTTCTTTCACGGTACAAGTTCTGGATTAGATCCATTGAACAGCTATTTGAGCCTGCCGATTTTAATTAACTCCAAAGACAATATCGAACCAACAGGTATTCCTTCTCAAAGTTTAGATGGAAAAGGTGCCGTGTTTTTAATCGATTCAGGAATTGTTGGAGAAACAGCTCCAATGGTTACCATCTTTATGGAGAAATTAAAAGAACAAGGGTTTAGAAAAGTGTTGAAAGAAGAGTTTATCAAACATACTGATGCTTGTGTGGAAAATTTCTTGAAAGGAGATTTGAAAGCCCTGTTCAACAACACTAAAGAACTTTCATCTGTGGTGTTTAATCACTTTAAGCCCATGATCCCTGAACAATTCCACAATGTATGGCAAAAGGGTATCGAGACCAATGACTACTATTTGAAATTATGTGGTTCTGGTGGAGGTGGCTATATCTTAGGATTTACACCTGATATTGACAAAGCAAAAGAAACGCTTAAAGATTACAAGTTAGAAGTAGTCTACCAATTTTAAGCCCAAAACATAAAGAATGTTATAACCTTTTTTATTAACCGCGAAAAATATAATATGTTATCTAGGAAAAATAAAATCCTCTTAGCTAAAATATTCAGTTTGTTTTCTGTGGTGAGAGGTTATAACATTTTTGTTATAGTTCTAGCCCAGTATCTTGCGTCTATCTTTATTTTCGCTCCCGAAAAAAGAGCTTTAGATGTTATTTTAGATTGGCGACTATTTCTTATTATCTTATCGTCGGCTTTAGCAATCGCTTCTGGCTATATTATCAACAATTTTTACGACGCAGAAAAAGACCTAATTAATCGACCAACTAAATCGATGTTGGACCGTTTAGTGAGTCAAACAACTAAATTAAGGGTTTACTTTCTTCTTAATTTTTTGTCTGTTTGTATTGTTCTCCCTGTTTCTCTACATGGTGCTCTCTTTTTTTCGATCTATATTTTTCTCTTGTGGTTCTATTCGCATAAGTTGAAAAAGTATCCCATCATTGGTAATCTATTGGCTTCGTTGTTGGCTATATTGCCTTTTTTTGCCATTTTGATGTATTTTCAATCCTTCCATGCCTCTATTTTTATTCATGCTTTTTTCTTGTATTTGATTATGCTCATACGGGAAATCATGAAAGATTTAGAAAACATCAAGGGAGATTTTGCGAATAACTATCAAACGATTCCCGTGCGCTTTGGTGAACGCATGGCAAAGGAAGTAATTACGGCTGTATTTGCCTTGGCACTCATTCCGATTTACCTAATGACCGTTCGCTATGATGTTGGGTATATGATTTATTATTTTTATTTCAGTATAGTTATTTTACTTTTCTTTTTGGTAAAACTTTGGAAGTCAGAAACAACACAAGAATACCATCAGCTTCACTTTTTACTCAAGCTTTTACTTTTGTTAGGTGTCTTGTCTATTGTGTTAATTAAGCCTGATGTTTTGGCAAGTGGAAAGTATCTTTTAGAAGAGAACTTATAATAAAAGCCTATATTTTTTTGTATATTGAAATAAAAGACGGAGTTTGTCTATCTTTGCAAAAATATTTAATATGAATAACGGTAAATCAGGTTCTAGAAAAAACCAATCTAATCGCAGTGGTAAACCAAAAGCTGGAGGAGCAAAACCTTTCCAGAAGCGAGCTAGTCAAGGTCAGGGAACACAAAAACCAAAGCCTTCTGCTAGAACATTCGATAAAAAACCAAAAGTCGTAGCTACTCCAAAAGCAGATAATGGAGAGATGCGCTTAAATAAGTATATTAGTAATTCTGGTGTGTGCTCGAGAAGAGACGCAGATTTATATATTGTTTCGGGTAACGTAAAAGTAAACGGAGAAATTGTAACTGAATTAGGATACAAAGTAAAAATAACCGATGTGGTTAACTTTGATGGTATGGTGATTACCCCAGAGAAGAAAGTTTACCTTGTGTTGAATAAGCCCAAAGGGTTCTCTACAATTAATGAAGACATTGTAAGTCAGGAAAATGTGTTGAGTTTAGTAAAAGGTGCTTCTAAATCGCCTATAGTACCAGTAGGTCGTATGGATAAAAGTACGTTGGGTTTAATGATTTTTACGAACGACACGAATTTAATTCAAAAATTGAGTTCGCCTGAGCAACGTTCATCCAAGGTGTACCAAGTTTCTTTGGATCGCAATTTGAAATACGAAGATTTAGAACGCGTGCAAAAGGGAATTTACATTGAGGAAAAACGCGTATTTGTGGAAGATGTGGCTTACGTAGAAAACCAACCAAAAACGGAAATCGGAATTAAGTTGAAAGCTTCTAACGTGAAATTAGTTCGCGCTTTATTTGAATCGCTTGATTATAACGTTTTAAAAGTGGATCGCGTTATGTACGGATCAATTACCAAATGGAACCTGCCAAGAGGCACATGGAGATTCTTAACTGAAGAAGAAGTTCGCAGCTTGCAACAAGGATAGTGAAATAGAGAAGGGAAAATAGAGATGGGAGATAAGAAGAATTCTCGGTTTATAGCGAGATCTTCATTTGAATAATAGCTAAACCTTCTTTCTGAATAAAATAAAAAACGCGACGGCTTTTTAGCCGTCGCGTTTTTTATTTTATTTAGATAGATGAGGTTTACTTCCAAGGGATCATTTTCCCATCTCCCTTTTCTCATTTCCTTTAAGCTAAAACAAATTGTGTTTCAATATCGAAATTAACTTCCTCACTCACTAAGAGACCACCTGCTTCTAGTGCTGTGTTCCAGTTTAAATCCCAGTCTTTTCTATTGACTTTTCCTGTTAGGGCTAAAGCAACTTTAGCATTGCCCCAAGGATCGATAATCACACCGCTGTATTCGGCATTCAATTTGATCGTTTTGCTTACACCATGCATGTTTAATGTTCCTTCTACACTGTAGTGAGTTTCTCCTTTTTTCTCAATTTTTGTTGAGGTAAAAGTTACAGTAGGGTACTTTTCTACGTCAAAGAAATCCGCGCTTTTTAGGTGATTATCTCGATCTGTATTATTGGTGTTTACGGAAGCAGCTTGTGCTTCAAAGCTAATTGAACTTGCTTCGAAATTATCATCAACCAAGTTTAATGAAGCTTGATAATCGGTGAAAGACCCTCTGACATTGGTAAACATCATGTGTTTAATTTTAAATCCAATTAAAGAGTGTGTCGTGTCAATATTCCATTTTTTAGTTTCCATCTTGTTGTTGTTTTTTATGTTTGTAATTATTGTAAGTAACTTGGCAATTCCATCGGAACTTCCATAAGTAATAGCTGTGTATCAGCTGTCGCATGTACGCTTAGGTTTTCAATATCCCAAATGCCAAGGGCATCTCGACGCTCTAGGGTATGATCATTTACGGTAATACTTCCCTCTAGAACAAAGAGGTAAACACCATTGCTTTTGTCTTTGAGATTGTAGTTTAACGCTTTATGCTGATCGAGATCAGCGCGATGGAACCATGCGTTTTGGTGAATCCATGCTCCTGCATCCTCTGGATTAGGTGATAGAATCTGATCCCAGTTATTTTTGCGGTTTGCTACATCCAATTGAAGTTGTTGGTAACGAGGTGTAACGTGAAGGGTGTGCGGAAATAACCAAATTTGTAAGAATTCCGAAGCTTCTGTTGTACTCGGATTAAATTCACTATGTTCTACTCCTGTACCTGCACTCATTACTTGGATTTCATCTACGTGAATGGTCTCTCCATGTCCCATGCTATCTTTATGGGCTAAACTTCCCATGAGTGGAATGGAGATAATTTCCATATTCTCGTGGGGATGCGTTCCAAATCCCATGCCTGGAGCCACATAATCGTCATTTAATACGCGCAACACACCGAAGTGTACGCGGTCGTTGTTTCTGTAATTTGCGAAGCTAAAGGTGTGGTTTGATTTTAACCAACCGTGATCGGCATAACCTCTTGTGTCTGCTTTGTATAAAATATAGTTGTTCATAGCTGTATTGATTTTGTCTTACAAAGATACAGATAGTCAACAGGTTAGTTGCTTAATGTAGGTTAAGAAATGGGAAAATGGAAAATGGAGAATGGAAATGGGTGAATGGAAATGGGTGAATGGCAATTTGTCATTACCAATTAAATTTTCATTTTAAATTAGAAACACTAAACCGTGAACTGTCAACTATTTCATTAGCATTCGCTTTTTCAGCTTGCTAAAAAATTCGGGTGTAATGCCTAGATAAGAAGCAATTTGCTTTTGAGGCAAGCAATATTGAATATCTGGAAAACGCTGAGAGAAGCGCTCATAACGTTCTTCAGCAGTCAATGATAGGTTATCCATCAAGCGTTGTTGATTGGCGATTAAAGAGCGCTCAATCAAGATACGGAAATAACGTTCCATTTTGGGAACTTGGTCAAAGAGGTTGAGCTGTTGGTCTCGGGTTAAGGTAAGGACCATCGCATCTTCAACTACTTCAATATAGGAATTGCCTGGTTTTTGAGAAAGAAAGCTGTACATATCGGCAATCCACCATCCATTTGTAGCGAAACTAACGGTGTGTTCGACGATTTGATCATCGACAAAGTAGTTGCGCAAAATACCTGAAACTACAAAGGTTGAATTATAGCAGATTTCTCCTTCTAGCAGGAGTTTTTCTTTCGCACTATAACGGTGAGATTCGAAGGAATCCAATACTACTTTTTGTTCTATTTCAGTTAGGGTAACATGCTTTGCAATGCTTTCTAGTAATATATCCACGGCAATTAGTTTATCATATAAAAATACACTTTTTATTTGAAAAGTCTATAAAAAAAGCACTTATACCACAAGTATAAGTGCTTTTAAATATGATTCTAGTCGAATGCCTTATTGCAACGCTTCTTTCATTCGTTTTAAGGCTTCTGTCAATTGATCTTCGCTTGTTGCGTAAGAAAGGCGGATGCAGTTTGGATTTCCAAAAGCATCTCCTGTTACTGTAGCAACATAAGCTTTATCTAGTAAGTACATTGATAAGTCATTGGCGTCTTTAATCGTCACCCCTTGCAAGGTTTTTCCGAAGAAAGCGGATACATCTGGAAATAAATAGAAAGCACCATCAGGTACATTCACTTTAATACCTGGAATTTCTCTAAGTAAGTTAACCACTAAATCTCTTCGATTTTTAAAGGCTTGTACCATGTCTTTTAAAACGCTAGGATCTGCATTTACTGCCGTAATGGTGGCGCGTTGTGCAATGGTATTGGCTCCAGAGGTTACTTGTCCTTGCATTTTAGCACAGGCTTTTGCAATGAATTCTGGTGCACCGATATAACCAATACGATATCCTGTCATGGCAAAGGCTTTTGAAATACCGTTTACCGTAATAGTACGGTCAATCAAATTACCGATTGAACCGATACTGTAATAAGGGCTTCCAAAATTAATATGTTCGTAAATCTCATCCGATAAAATGTAAATGGATGGGTATTTGTCTAGAACTGCCGCAATAGCTTCTAATTCTGCTTTGTTGTACACCGATCCACTTGGGTTACAAGGTGAACTAAACCACACCATTTTCGTTTTGGGAGTAATTGCATCTTCCAGTTGTTGTGGGGTAATTTTAAAATCCGTGTCAATGCTTGTTGATACTTCCACCGGTACACCTGCTGCAATTTTAACGATTTCAGCATAGCTTACCCAAAATGGCGCAGGGATGATTACTTCATCTCCTGGATTAATCATCGCTTGGGCTACGTTAAACAAGGCTTGCTTCGCACCTGTTGATACGACAATTTGATTGGGGGTATAGGGTAAGTTGTTATCTCTTTTGAATTTGTTGCTGATTGCTTGTCTTAGTTCTAGATATCCTTCAACTGGTGGATACTTACTGTAGTTATCTGTGATGGCTTGAATCGCTGCCTCTTTGATAAAGTCAGGGGTATTAAAATCGGGCTCACCAAGACTCAAGCTGATAATGTCTATTCCTTGTTCTTTTAGCTCGCGGGCTTTTGCAGCCATGGCTAAAGTTTGTGACGTTGTAAGATTGTTGATTCTATCTGATAGAACTTGAGTTTTCATAGGTATTCATTCTTTTAAATAGTATCAATCAAAGGTAAGTATAATAAATCTATATTATAGTTAAGGGCTCTTTATTTACCAATAAAAAAAGCTATTTTTGTCAAAACTTTTGAAATGGAAGAAATTTTAAAATATTTCCCTAATTTAACTCCAGAACAGATCGCACAATTTGAGCAATTGGAAGGGGTGTATAACGAATGGAATGCGAAGATTAACGTTATTTCTAGAAAAGATATACACGAATTGTATGTGAAGCATGTCTTACATTCGTTGGGGATTGCTAAGGTGATGGAATTTGTTCCCGGTAGCAGTGTACTGGATGTTGGAACGGGAGGTGGTTTTCCTGGTATTCCATTGGCTATTATGTTTCCAGAAACGAAATTTTATTTGATTGATATCATTGCAAAGAAAATTCGCGTGGTCAATGAAGTAGTACAAGCCTTGGGAATACAAAATGTGATCGCCGAGCAAAAAAGAGCAGAAACCGTAGAGGAAAAATTCGATTTTATTGTAAGTCGTGCGGTAACAAATATGCCTGATTTTGTCAAGTGGATTCGACACAAAACCAAAAAGGAAAATGTGCATGAATTTGACAATGGAATTCTGTACTTAAAAGGAGGAGATCTAACAGAAGAATTACAAGATTTTCCCAAAGCAGTTCAATTTGACTTGAGTAATATCTTTGACGATGAATTCTTTGAAACGAAAAAAGTGGTGTATCTGCCGTTGAAATATAAAGGATAAAATGGAGATGGGTGATGAGAAATGGGTGATGGGTGAATTTATTCTATAAAAAAAGGTTCGATCTTTGGAAGAAGATCGAACCTTTTTTTGTTTTTCGGCTTTTGCTCTTTGCTCTTTGTTCTTTGTTCTTTGCTCTTTGCTCTTTGTTCTTTGTGCTTTGTGCTTTGAAGAAATACTCCTATGTACAGTGAAATTATCTTATAAATGTAGAGACAAAACAAACCGCGCACCGTGCAAACCGTGCGAATCTCACAAAATAGTTCTTTGCTCTTTGTGCTTTGAAGCAATACTGCTATGTAAAGCGTATTATCTTACAAAGGAAGAAACAAAATAAACCGTTTAACTCATTTCCCATCTCCCATTTCCATTATCATCGAAGTGGTTTGACGAATAACAAACATGTATCTGTTGGTCGGTGTAATAAATGATTGGCCACACTTCCTAGTATAATATCTTTGATTCCTGTAGAACCTTTTACCCCCAAAATCATTAAATCGGCTTTTTTGTTTTTGGCGTAGGTGATTAACGCAGCTGAAATATTTTGATTTTTTGCAGGAATGATGTCAATATCGGTATAATGTGGATATTGTTTGTTCCATTTTTCTTCTTTTTCTTTGATGTCTTCCAAGGAGATTTTGTCTAGTTCTTTTTCTGTCATCATAGGCAAATAGCTCCAATAGGATTTCGAAATATGCACTGCAGAGTGTTTGATGCGTTGCCCTTTGGAATTGTTTTTAAAGCGATCAGCCCAAAGCATAATCGCGTTTGTATAGCGGGAAAAGTCAATGGCATCAATAACAGTTTCGATTGGCACTTGAAAGGTTTCTGGTACAAGTAGGGTTGCAAAGGGCAAGATGCGAACTAATTTATTAGCTAAAGCCCCATTTCCGCTTAGTTTTTGTTTGTTTCCCAATACCAGGAGATCGTAGTTCTTCTTCTTCGCTACAGCAGAGAAGGCAATTTCTGAATAATTCTCTACAGTAACTAAAATTTCATGTGCACAGGTGATTTCTGTTGCTGCTATTTGGTCTTCAACTCTTTTTACAATCCTCTTTTGAATGAGTTCGAGTTGGTCTTTTTGGATTAATTCTTTAGGAAGCTCACCTAATTTCAAATTGTGAATAAAGGTGATTTGCGCTACATTGAGAATGTGATCGAGTATATTGGCATATTGGATGAGGAATTGATCCATCTCAGATAGATCCAAGCCAACGAGTATATTGAGTGCTTTGTTTGTTTCCATGTGTTGTTATTTTTGCTGTTCTTCAATTAGATCTGAAATAATTTCTTTGTAGCTTTTTTCTTCTTTGGACTTGAGCTGTTTGGCCTTTTTATTTAGTTCGTCTTGCAGTCCTTTTTGCAAGCTATAGCACATGAGTAGTAGGATGACAGCAAAAGGTAGACCTGTTATGATTACGGCAGTTTGCAAGGCATCTAATCCACCACCCCAAAGGAGAACAATGGCAATAAAACCTTGAGCAAAAGACCAAAAGACGCGTTGCCATACGGGCGAATTGCCTTCACTACCTGAGGTAATGTTATCGATGACTAAAGACCCTGAATCCGATGAGGTAATAAAGAATGAAAAAATTAAGATAATGGCAACAATAGAAAGGAAGTTCGTCAGTGGGAAGTTTTCTAAGAACACAAATAGTGCCGTAGAAATATCTTCTTTCACTGCAAGTACCATGGTCATATCGCCTTCTAGGATGGTGTGTAAGGCGCTTCCTCCGAATACATTCATCCAAAGTAAGGTAATTAAGCCTGGTACAATTAGCACCCCTAAAACGAATTCTTTGATTGTTCTACCTTTTGAAATTCGCGCAATAAAACTACCGACGAACGGAGACCAAGCAATCCACCAAGCCCAGTAGAAGATGGTCCAAATGTTTTGCCATCCCGATCCTTTATAGGTGTCGTTCCACGTACTGATATCAATGAAATTGGCTAAATAAGAACCTGTATTTTGCACATAGCCCTTTAAAATAAATAGCGTAGGGCCTAAGATGAAAATCAAAAGCATAAATCCAGAAGCCATATACATGTTGACATTACTCAATAGTTTGACTCCTTTATCCAAGCCTGAAAATACAGAAATTGTCGCGATACTGATCACTCCTATAATAATACCTGCTTGCATCATGGGAGAAATCTCCCAACCATAGAGGTATTCTAATCCAGCTGTAATTTGAGTCACTCCTAATCCCAAAGAAGTAGAGAGTCCAAATACGGTAGCTAGTGTAGAGAGGATATCGATGGTGTGTCCCCACCAACCGTGAATTTTTTCCTTTAAGAAAGGATATAGCAAGGAGCGAAAGGTCATGGGAAGCTTGCGATTAAAACTAAAGAATGCCAAAGCTAATCCCACAATGGCATAAATAGCCCATGCGTGCAGTCCCCAGTGTAAGCTGGTAAATTCCATGGCTTGGATAACAGCATCAATATCGTTATCTGTAGGTCGCGGTGGATTGAAAAAATGGGAAACAGGTTCTCCAATACTAAAGAACATGATTCCGATTCCCATACCTGTACTAAAGAGCATGGCAAACCAAGAGGGTTTAGAGAATTCGGGTTCGGCATCATCTCCACCAAGACGGATATTGCCGTATTTGCCAAAAGCTAAAAAGAGGGCAAAGATGAGTATGATATTGACCGTAAGGATAAAAAACCATCCAAAATTTTCTGTGACCGCCAATTGACCGACGTGAAACCAATCACCTACTTTGCTGGGAAATAGTAAACAGACCGCAATTAGTAAGGTTATTAAAAATAAGGAGGTGGTAAAAACAGGTGGGTTGATCACCAATTGTTTCTTTTCAAGTAATTTTTTAAACATGAGTTATATACTATTTGTTAATAATTATAACCCAGCACTTTAAAAATATAAAGGTTCTTTTTCTGTGGAAAAAGAATAAAAGCAAAATATAAACGTCATTTCTACTTAATTGCCTTCTCATTTTGAGGGGGCAATCCCAATAAAAAGCACTGAATTGTGAATAAAAAAGGCGGTTAGTAAAACGAACCGCCTTTGTATGTATAGTTTATCCTAAGAAAGGATATTTGTAATCTTTTGCAGGAACAAATGTTTCTTTAATTGTTCTTGGCGATACCCAACGCAATAGGTTTAAGATAGAACCTGCTTTGTCGTTTGTACCAGAAGCTCTTGCTCCACCAAATGGTTGTTGACCTACAACAGCACCTGTTGGTTTGTCATTGATGTAGAAGTTCCCAGCAGAGTTAACTAAAGCTTCCGTAGCTTCTACAATGGCGTAACGACATTGAGAGAAGATTGCTCCAGTTAAGGCATAAGCTGAAGTCTCATCTACTAATTTTAATGTTTCAGACCATTTAGCATCTTCGTATACATAAATCGTTAATACAGGACCGAATAGCTCCGTTTGCATGGTATCGTATTTCGGATTTGAAGTTAAGATAACCGTTGGTTCTACAAAGTACCCTACTGATTTATCGTATTTTCCACCCAATACTACTTCTGCATCTGGTGCTGCTTTAGCCGTTTCGATTGCTTTTGCCAATTTGTCAAAAGAACCTTCAGAAATAACAGAAGAAACGAAGTTTGATGGATCTTCAGGAGAACCCATTTTGATTGACGCTAAGTCAGCAGCCATATAGTCTTTTACTTGAGACCATAAAGAAGCAGGAATATACGCTCTTGAAGCAGCTGAACATTTTTGTCCTTGGTATTCGAAAGCCCCTCTAGTTAAAGCTACTGCCACCTCTTTTGGACAAGAAGATGGATGTGCTAACACATAATCTTTTCCTCCTGTTTCCCCAACGATTCTAGGGTAGGTTTTATAGTTGTTGATGTTTTGTCCGATTTTTGTCCACATGCTATTGAAAACACCTGTTGATCCTGTAAAGTGGATACCAGCGAAATCAGGACTAGCTAAAAGTGTATCTGTAATCATAGCAGAATCACCGTATACTACGTTGATTACACCATCAGGTAAACCGGCTAATTTAAACACTTCTACGATTACTCTAGCCGAGTAAATTTGCGTTGCAGATGGTTTCCAAACTACTACGTTCCCCATCATAGCTACTGAAGACGGTAAGTTTCCAGAGATAGCTGTAAAGTTGAAAGGTGTAATTGCATAAACGAAACCTTCTAAAGGTCTGTGCTCTAATCTATTCCAAACGCCATCCACAGATAAAGGTTGCTCTGAATAGATTTGTGTCATGTATTCCACATTGAATCTCAAGAAATCGATAAACTCACAAGCAGCATCAATCTCCGCTTGGTGTAGTGTTTTTGCTTGAGCGATCATTGTAGCAGCGTTGATTTTAGCACGGTAAGGACCTGCTAATAATTCAGCAGCTTTTAAGAAAATAGCAGCTCTATGCTCCCAAGGCATTACAGCCCATTTCTTTTTTGCTTCTAATGCCGTTGAAATCGCTTTTTCAACTAACGCTTTGTCTGCTTGGTGGTAAACACCTAATTTATGTTTATGATCGAAAGGAGGGAATAAATCTTTTGTATTTCCAGTTCTGATTTCCTCTCCACCAATGTATAATGGAATATCAACTAATTGGCTATATTGCTCTTTGAAAGAGTTCAAAGTCAATTCTCTCTCTTGCGTTCCTGGCGCATATGATTTTACAGGCTCATTGATAGCACTTGGAACTTTGTAGAATCCTTTTGACATAATGTACTTTTTTTCGGGTTTATTAAAAAATATAAATACAAAGGTAATTAATTTTACTCGAATTACAGGTTATCATTCACTAGTTTAACTTAAAGTAACTAGTTTAAAATAAATGGAGCTACGAGTTTGAAAAAGGGAATTTCGACGGTAATCATCTGTTGGTCTTCTGTGCGAATTACGTTGTAATATCCCTGCATAGCACCTGAGGTTGAGGTTAATACACAACCACTGCTATAGGTGTATTTTTCATTGGGCAAGATAAAGGGTTGTTCGCCAACTACACCTAATCCTTCTACTATTTCTTTCGCTTGTAGGGAATCGTATATTTCCCAATGACGCGAGTGGATCTGAATGGTCGAATCACTGTGATTTTCGATGGTAATTTCATAACTAAAGGCAAATTGCATGCTATTGCTTCGTTGAAAAAAACCTTCATATAGTGTTTCTACGGTTACCTGTACTCCTTTGGTTTGCTTTGATACCATACTGTTAGCTTTTTGTTTTTAATAGGTTATTTGTTCAGCGTTCGCTTCTGCAAAACCAATCACGCGATCGTATAAATCGGTTGCTCCTCTATAATATACTAAAACTTGATATTTATTTGTCGTTAAGGCATGATTGCCATCAGGATTGTTAGCCGTACTGACTTTGCCCTTTTTAACTGCTGTAATATTGTAGTTGGTAAAGCCTTGTTTAATGAGAATCGCCTTTTCATAACGATCCGTTTCAGCGTTGTATTCCAACAAATGTTCGGGTGTTAACTCATAATTGTTGAACATCCCTGTGATGAAATAGGACAGATCTTTGTCATCGGACATCGGCTGAAACACGAAGTAAACCCAGCTGTATTCTGCTTCTATACTCGCATTTTTTCCATACATATTACGCACTTTAAACGATCCGTTGATATCGGGATAATAGGAGTATTTCTTGTCCAACCAACCCGTAATTGGATAGAGATTTGTGCGATACATATCGTTTTCTCTACCATTGAAAAAAATCATATTATTGGTTTGTTTCAAATCGCTATTGTCAAAGTAGCGAAATTGATTGGCGCCCCAAAAACTGGTTTCTTGGTCATACTTGTAAATCAAATCAGTACCAATGGTGTATTGAGGGGGAATTTTAGTGACATAAGAATCCCAACGACCATTTTGAAATAGCGCTATCTTGATATTGGTGGTTGGATTTTGATACGTTTGGTCTCCCAATTTGATGGTGAGTTCCATGGTTTGTTTCGTATCCGTATAGGTAAGATCGCGCATGCGTTTTATCTGAGCCCCTACGCCAACTGTATTTTCATAGAGTACAAATTTACGTCGGATGACTACTTGGTTGTCTTCATCGTAAATTTCTAAGATGTAATTGCCACTTTTAGTAATACGATAGACCGAGTTGGGAAGGGTTAGTCTATAATGGGTGTACATTTGTAGCGTATTGAACGAATTGCTATATTGTTGAATACGCTGATTATCCATGCCCTGTATGTATTCAATTGGTCGCAATTGAGAAGGTGTCCAATCGTAATTATAGGCCTGAACGCGATAGTAATAATTTCCCTCATCGCCATATAAATCGTCAAATTCGATAGAGAAGCTTTCGTTCAAAGGGAAAAAAGGAACTTCTGCAAGATCGTTTTTGATAAAGGCAGCCATCTTAATGTAATTAGCTGTAAAATCTTGTGTTTTTTGACCGTAGCTAAAGGCGGTGCAAAAAAATAAAAGGAAGAGCCAATTCTTGTGTAGCATGAGCGATACAGGATTAAGGGGTTACATGACTTAAAGCTAAGAAATTTTCTTTAAATTCTTCTAAATTAACTAGTTTTCTATCGGCTAAATCAAATTTAGGATCGTTGTAAAATAGCGCTTCTGGTACAGCAAAGACGATCATTCCCGCGCGTTTACCTGCCGTTGCTCCTGTAAAAGAATCTTCGATAACCAAACAGTGTTCGGGTTTACTTTGCAGGTTTGCCGCAGCTTTCAGATAGACATCGGGTGCAGGTTTTCCCTGAGGAACATCTAATGCAGATACGGTGGTTTGAAAGAAAGAAGCAATTTCCAATCGCGCTAATACGGTCTGAATCAGTGAAGGAGTGGAGTTTGTAGCTAATCCAATTTTAATTCCTTCGGCTTGTAAAAAGCGCAAGGTGTCATAGACGCCTTGTTTGATTTCTCCATCTTGGCGGATTAATTCATCCACGCGATCCACAACTGCTTGTTCTACTTCTTCTAGGGTTTTGCCTTCCCAAGGAAATAGTTGAAACCAAAGTTCCGTAACGGCTCGAGTGGTTTGTCCTGTAGTTTGATGGGCGATTTCCTCACTCCATTGACAGCCTACGGAAGTAAAAACTTCTCTTTCTGCTTGTTGCCAAAATTTTTCGGAGTCAATTAGAACGCCATCCATGTCAAAAAGTACGGTCGTGATCATAGCTATTTACGTAAACTAAAATATAGTTGTACGAAGATACGCAAAACGGATAGAATGAGAAAGGAAGGACTAGTTTGCTTTGAAACAAACCGGGATAATTTCACCTGCTGCCAAGCAATAACGGTCTATTTCTTCAGGAGAAAGCTTTTGGGTGTAATCTTCTTCAATAACAGTAAAACCAATTTGACGTAATTTGTCAAAGTAGTCCAAACCATATACGCGAACATGATCATACTGACCAAAAATTAAGGTGCGTTCTTTTGGATCGGTAATGCTGTCATCTTGAAAGGTCGTTGGGCGTTTCAAGTCTTGTGGAACCTGAAAAATACCCATGCCTCCAGGTTTTAGAATCCGGTAAAGTTCTTGCATCGCTTTGGTATCGTCGGGAATGTGTTCCAAAACGTGGTTACACAAAATAATATCAAAGGAATGATCAGCAAAAGGCAAGTTGCAGATATCTGCTTTGACGTCCGCTAAAGGCGATTCTAAATCAGTAGTGGTATAGGTTAAGTTTGTTTGCTTTTTAAAGCGTTTGTAAAAGGCTTGTTCTGGAGCAAAATGTAAGACGCGATGTGGAGCAGTGAAAAAATCAGTTTCGCGTTGTAAGTACAACCACAACAATCGATGTCTTTCTAAAGACAAGGTACTGGGGGATAATACATTATTTCGCTGTGTTGCATAGCCGTAAGGTAAAAAACTCTTAAAACTCTTCCCGTCAATTGGATCGGTATAGCGATCGCCTTTGAGGTAGCATGCAAAAAGCGGTCGAACAACATAACTCAACCGAATTAAAATCGGTCGAGGTATAATGTTCAGTATTGTTTTAAAAAGTTTTTTCATTCGGGAGGGTGAATTATAAAACTAAAGGATTAGCTCTAAACTCATCTTCTTCGTTGCTTTGGATTCCCAAAGCTTGGTAAATGTATTGGAAGGTAGAAAGTAACTCGGGCTTGCCGTTTACTAAAGCTACATCGTGCTCAAAGTGAGCGGAAGGTTTTCCATCGCGGGTAACGATTGTCCATCCGTCATTTAATTGTTTGATGTTTCTCGTTCCTAGATTAATCATCGGTTCGATAGCAACCACCATGCCTTCAACGAATTTCTTTCCTCTACCTGGTTTACCATAATTTGGCATCTCAGGAGCTTCGTGCATTTTTGTTCCTAATCCGTGTCCAACTAATTCGCGAACAACGGTATAGCCTTCTTTTTCACAGTAACGTTGAATAGCACTTCCAACATCCTCTACGCGGTTTCCTAATTTGAATTCGCGGATTCCTACGTATAGTGATTCTTTGGTGATTTGCAATAAACGCTTCGTTTCTGGAGCCACTTCACCTACCTCAAAGGTATAAGCATGATCCCCGTAGTATCCATTCATAACCGTACCACAGTCAATCGAAACGATATCACCTTCTACGATGGGTTTGTCTGTAGGTAATCCGTGAACAATTTGCTCGTTCACACTGGTTAAGATGCTTGAAGGGCATCCGTATAGTCCTTTAAATCCCGGTACTGCACCGTGATCTCTGATGAATTCTTCTGCTTTTCTGTCTAATTCTAAAGTCGTTACTCCTGGCTTTAGCTCTGTTGCAAGCATCCCTAGTGTTTTAGAAACTAATAGGGCACTTTGTCTCATCAACTCAATTTGTTCTAGAGTTTTTGGAATGATCATACTTTATTTATTTAAGAGCTACAAAATTACGCTATTCCACCGAATCAAAAAAATCAAAAAAAAGTGATTTTGTAGAAATACGCGATTTCTATCTTCTTGAGGAACAAAATCGTTGTATTACTCCCAATCTAAGGTTTCAATCGTATGCAGTTGTCCTTCCACTTCTACTTGGATGGTAGCCGGGCTTCGTTGGGCCAAAATATCCGTAGGATACCATGTTCTGTTTGGAGTAACAAGGATTAACAAACCGTCGTCATCTCCTAATGCACAAAATTCAGCTAAAGGTGTGGCTTTGGAAAAGAAGTCAACTCCTATTTGTTGTTGAATCGCTTCTCCCGTAGCAATTGGTTTTTTCGTAATCAATCCAATTTCGCTGATATTCAACATTTCCTTTGGAGTAAAGGGAACTTCTTTTTGGATCTGTGTATCTTCTCGTGCAATAAACTCCAAGAGGTTTCCATTCTTGTCCCAGAAGTAAATCGATTGGGCTTTCCAGGTGTCAAAATAGGTAATGGTTTCGTCTTTAGGCGAAGGAAGCAGCATAAGACCAGTGGTTTGTGCCCATTCAATCGCTTGGTTTACGTGATTGGTCGCAATATTGAAGGCAAAGTGATATTGTGCCTTAGTTGTCGATTTAGCAATAAAAGTCAGTTGGGTATCACCTGCTTGAAAACGAAGTGCTGTTGGCGTTTGTTCCAAAATTTTTAACCCTAGGGTTTCGCTGTAAAATTCGAGAATTGTATCTAAGTTATTTGCTTCTAATTTGAGGTCGAGTATTTTCATAAGTCTCTTTGTTTTTGTTTAAAGTAAAGGTAGGCAGAGAGACTTGTTTATACTAAGAATTTACATTGCATAAAATAATACTGACATAAGAAAAAGCAATAAAAACAGAACGAAAAAAACCTTTACATCGTTACGGTTGGATGAATTTAGGTTCTAGTTGTAACAAGTCACGGGTATGTTGGGTGAGCTTGCCATTTTCAAAAGCGAAGAGATCGGAATAGTTGCCTTTGACAAGCGCTTGTGCATCTGCTTCATTTTGAAGTAAATCGAGGCGGAAACGCTTGTTGTATTTTCCATACATATTGGAGTTATAGGCTTTGTGGTTGACAATATACAAAGGCATATTCAGCTGTTGAATATAGGTAGCTCCCAGATTATTATAACTCGTAGCGACAAAATAGATCTTATATCCATTTTCGTCTGCCCATCGTTTGAACGTAGCTAAGGGATAACAGGTAGGCCCACTACAACCATTGGCAAATAGATACACTAACACTTTTTCTTGTTGTTCAAATTGTTGGCGAATTTGTTCTCCTGTGATGGTATAAAAATGATTGGGAAGGGTGTCTTTTCCAACTTCATAGGTACTGATATGGGAGTGAGCTGCTGGATCTAATTTTTTATAATCGCTGGTAAGTCCAGCAATTTGTATACAAGAGGTACACAAAAGTAGTAAGGATAAAAGCGCGAGTGATTTTGCCATGGTTTGTCTTTTAGACGGTTAGTAAGTATACGAATATAGAAAAAAAAGGCTGTCTTTTTCGGACAACCTTTATTTTATCGTTTTAGTGTCAGTACAATGGGAGCATACTGTGTCCATTGTGTGTCTATAGGAAGGACTTGATTTACTGGTGTCACTATGGAGTCATAATGGACTCATTCCAAAGAAAACCTGTCTCACTTTCGCACGGGTTTCGTTGTTTATACCAACGAATGTCTTGTCATCTCTTCAGGTTGTGGCAAGCCCATCAATTTTAGAATTGTTGGAGCAAGATCACCTAAAATTCCGTGGTTGATGGTTTTAATGTCTTTGTCAACTAAAATAATCGGCACTGGATTTGTGGTATGTGCCGTATTCGGCGTACCGTCCTCATTGATCATGGTTTCACAGTTTCCGTGGTCTGCTAGTACAATGGTAGTATAGTCATTAGCCAAAGCAGCTTCAATCACTTCTTTGACGCATTGATCAACCGCTTCACAAGCTTTGATTGCCGCTTCCATTACGCCTGTATGCCCAACCATATCGCCATTGGCAAAGTTTAAACACACGAAATCAACTTCTCCTTTTTGCAATTCAGGAATTAAAGCATCTTTTAAATCAAAAGCACTCATTTCTGGTTGTAAATCGTAGGTTGCTACTTTGGGAGAAGGACATAAAATGCGTTGTTCTCCTTCAAAAGGCAATTCTCTCCCTCCTGAAAAGAAGAAGGTTACGTGTGGGTATTTTTCAGTTTCTGCAATTCGAATTTGCTTCTTGCCATTTTTTGAAATGATTTCCCCTAGGGTTTGGTGTAAATTTTCCTTGTCGTATACCACGTGTACATTTCTAAATGTATCGTCGTAGTTCGTCAGGGTAACAAAATACAACGGCAAGGCTTTCATATGGTGTTCAGGGTAATTGTCTTGTGATAGTACTTGTGTTAACTCTCGACCGCGATCGGTGCGGAAGTTGAAGAAAATAACCACGTCATCTGCTTCGATGTTTCCAACGGGATGATTGTTATGGTCAACCATTACTATTGGTTCGATAAACTCATCCGTAATATCATTGGCATAGCTTGCTTCTATACTCTTCACAGCATCTGTGGCGTGAATTCCCTTTCCTTCCACTAAGAGATGGTAGGCTTTGGCAATGCGTTCCCAGCGTTTATCGCGATCCATTGCATAGTATCGACCAATAATAGACGCTAGTTTAGCAGGAGAATACGCCAAGTGCTCTGTCAATTTAGCCACGTGTTTGACTCCCGATTTCGGGTCAACATCGCGTCCATCGGTAAAGGCGTGAATAAATAGATCTTGTAAGCCGTAATCTACTGCAGCTTCTACTAATCCATATAGGTGTTTTTCGTGTGAGTGTACACCACCATCAGACAATAAGCCTAAGAAGTGAACTTTTTTATTATTTGCTTTGGCATAGGCAAAAGCAGCTTGTAATTCAGGTTCTTGAGCAATCGTTTTATGTTCAACTGCCATATTGATTTTGACTAAATCTTGGTAGACAATTCGACCTGCACCCAAGTTCATGTGGCCTACTTCCGAATTCCCCATCTGTCCTTCTGGTAGTCCTACATTTAATCCATCCGTTAATACATAGGTATTGGGATATTGGGTGTATAAGCTGTCAATGAAAGGCGTATGCGCTTGTTCAATGGCCGAAACTTTTGGGTCTTGTGTTTTCCCCCAGCCATCGAGTATCATTAAAATTACTTTTTTATTCATAGTTGTATTTTTTAGTGGTTTGATTCTATTCTAAAGACAAATTTACAGATTGTATTTTGAACACCTAGGGTTCAAGTGTAGATTCCTGCATTTTATTTTATTGAAAAAGTATGGGGACTGTACTCCTTTTGCCGTGTGACCTATTGTGATTATTTGAAAAGTTTATTTTCTTAAATTGAAGGATTTCATTAAAAAAAACACAATTATTTACTTAGTTGTGTGATAATCATTTGTTTGGTAAGAATATTTTTTTATTTTTACGACTTCGTAATTATAAATAACCCCTTTTAGAAAAACTGAATCATGAATTATAAGCAGTGGATAGTAGCTTCAGCAGCTTTGGTATTAGTTGGTGCAGGTATTGCAAAAAATTCAATACAATTTGAGATTTCATCCCTTCAGTTGGATATTGATATAGCAGATAAAACAGAAGACGTTCAAGAAGTCGAACATATAGAGAAAGTAGAATTAACGGCTGAGGAGCAATTTGCTTTGAAAGCAAATACACTTTACCAGACCTTGGATTTGAATGAGTTTGATTCTCCTTCAGAGAAAGTATTTACCATGGCTTTGAAAGGCTACTATAAGATGGAAGAAGAAGGTTTGTTAAAAAACAACAAATTGACCATTGTAGATTTTAGCGTTTCATCTACACAAAAACGACTATGGGTGATTGATATGGAGGAAAATGCTATTGTTTTGGAATCCGTAGTTGCCCACGGAAAACGAACAGGAGATGAATTTGCCACGGCTTTTTCAAATCGCATCAATTCCCATATGAGTAGTTTGGGGTTTTATAAAACAGGTGAAACCTACCAAGGAAGTAATGGATTTTCACTGCGTTTGGATGGTTTGGAAAAAGGAATCAATGACAACGCCAGAACGCGTGCTATTGTAGTACATGGCGCTGACTATGCTTCACCTTCTTTGGCTGTAAAACAAGGTAGATTAGGGAGAAGCTACGGATGTCCTGCTGTTCCCAATGAAGTAAATAGAGAATTAATCGAATTAATCAAGGATGAGTCGTGTTTGTTTATCTATTCTTCTCAACAAGATTACTTAAAGAAATCAAGATATTTGATCTAAACTCCTAGGAGTAATAGAAAAAAAATGCCTGTCAAAAGTTATACTTGACAGGCATTTTTTTTGATAAAGGATAAAAAAAGAAATGAAAAAAGTGATTATGTTGTACTTTTGAATAGAAACAGTCTAAATAATTTATTTTTTAATTCGAAAGAGTATGATGAAAAAAGGGGTAGTACTCGCCATGGTAGCCATGGGGATACTTTCTTGTTCACAGAAACAAGAGTCAACAAGTATTCCAACAACAGAAGTAGAAGAATCATCCTTTGCGCCTGTAACCTTAATTGGCAAGAAAGGAATTTTAACCTATCCTGATTTTACGGCCTATATGACCTATGAGTCTGAAAACCGTTTGCATTGGAAAACGGTAACCAAAGAGGGGGAAGTTGCAGAAGGAGAGGAAACAGTCAGCTATAAACGCATCAACGACCATGTCTTTTTTCTGAGTTGGATTGAAGCAGATGGATTTACCGTGAGTCAAGTCATCGACGTTCACCAGGGGAAAGTAGAAGCCTTTTTGAGTTTTGAAGAGGAAGAAAGTGAAAGAGGGAAGCGCGGTTCCGTAGCTACTTCTGCAACGTTTACTTTTGCGGAATAGTTCACCTCAATAAAGTGTAATATTGTGTCCATTTCCTTACAGGTAGAAAAACATAAAAAGCCAGTAATTAGTTGTAATTACTGGCTTTTTTATAGCCTATGGAGACCTTATTTGCTTAGGCGCTTATAGAGATCTTCATCGTATTTATAAATGTCTTTGAAGTATGTAAAGGCTCCGTGAGCATCAATTTGTACGGTCCAATACAACAAGTGTACATCAATGGGATTATTGCTTACAGAAACACTTTTGGTTTCTTTTGATTCAATGATTTTTTCTACGTCTTCTTTGCTGAGGTTCTTTTCTGCTTGAGCAAAAATATAAGCGGTTAAATCAAAAGGATCTTGAACGCGAACACAACCTGAGCTTAAGTTTCGATCATTACGAGCAAATCCCCATTGACTTGGTGTATCGTGTAAGTAAACGGCGTGGTTATTGGTAAACATAAATTTCACACGACCTAAAGTATTACCAGGTCCTCCTTTTTGGACATAGCGATAGGAAGTTCCTTTGCTCGCATCCCAATTCTCAGGGCTTACCACCTTTCCTTGACTGTCATAAATCGTAAAATTAAGCCTCGAAAAATAAGAGAGATCATTACTGGCTTTGGGCACAAGGTCATTTTTCTTAATTGTTGGAGGCACCGTCCAAGTCGGGTTGAGTACAACGTTGGTTAAGGTTGAACTTAAGATTGGCGTTTTTCGAGCCGTCGTTCCGACCACCACCTTGTGTTGCTGAATCGTATCTTGTTTGGATACAGAAACTAAACTAAAAGCAGGGATATTCACTAAAATATAATTGTCTGAAAACTCGCGTGGAAACCATCTCCAACGTTCTAAATTGACAATAAGCTTTTCTTTTAGTGTATTTTCATCTTGCAAGATGGCTGCAATGGTTTTGGTATCCGAATACCCTGTGGCATTTAATTTTTTCTTTTGTTGAAATGCCTTGATCGATTGGGCTATGGTTTTGGTATAAATCGCATTGGATTCGATACTATCTGCCAATTGATTTAAAAAGATCAAGTGTTTTTTAAGGGCAATGAGCTCGGGAATGGTATCGTTTATTTTCGCTTGCTTAAAGGGTTTTAGACTGTCCTTTTCTAAGGCATAATAGGACGATAGCTTGTTTCTTAACTGGGTGTAAACGGGCTGTTTGGTTCGAATACTGTCATACGTTAGCGTAATGTTTTTGTGTTCTAATGCTAGGAGTAAGGTTGCACTTGTATTGAGCGGTTTTGGCGTGATTTCCCAATCGCCATAGATTCGCTTCGCCTTTACACTTCCATTGTATAGATTGTTTAAGGTATTGACATACATCGTAGAAAATAGAAAATCCGCTTGAATTTTTTCACCTTCTTCAAGCTTATCATAGGTGGCATCTAAATCGACAAGTTGATGTAAATCTTTGGTTGCAACGTTAATTCCATCTAATTTAAGTTCCTGTAGACTTTCCAAGAGCTGTTGTCTATTTAGTTCATTAAACCAGCCCAAATGGTAGTTGTTAGTCTTGTAAAACAATCGCACATCTTCTTTGAGCTCACTTGTTTGCAAGGAATCAAATTGAATATCAGGAACTTCGAGCAGGGCTTCCACTTCAGGGTTTTCGCCGTAAATGACTCGCATGGCCTGTTTGCTTTTCTCGTTGCATGAGGAGAGCGCACAGGTTAACAATACTGCTGGGAGTAGCATCTTTTTTATCATATAGCAATTTTATATGTCAAAAATAATGAAAATAATTAATATGGAAAGCGGATAGTGTATTTGATTTTTTTGTATAACTCATAAAATGAGGAGAATAAGTTAAAATTTTTGGAATAAAAAAACCGGAGGAGTTACTATATTTAAACTGGACTAGAACAGGGAGATAGCGCTCTTATACTTTTGCATCATACAAATGAAAAACGAATGAAGTATCCCGATTATTTTATGAAGCGAAAATTTTATGCAACCTTCTTGTTTTGTAGCTTTTTATCTGTGACAGGACAAGCGCAAGAAAAAAGTAGTACCACTGTTGACGATGAAATGGATGAAATTGTAATCTACAATCAACGTTTACAACTTCCTAGTACGTTAAAAAATCGAAATATCACGATTGTTGGACAAGACCAAATTAAACAATTACCTGTGAGTTCTGTTCACGAATTGTTGAGTTTTGTGGCAGGTGTTGATTTGAGACAACGCGGACCTAATGGAACACAAGCGGATTTGAGTATTGACGGAGGAAGTTTTGAACAAAATATACTGTTGTTAAATGGGCAGAAAATTTCGGATCCCCAAACGGGACACAATTCTTTGAATATTCCCATTCCGTTAGAAGCGGTAGAACGCATAGAAATTGTTCGTGGGCCTTCTGCTCGACTGTATGGAATTAACAGTTTGACAGGAGTTGTTAATATTGTGACGAAAAACCCAAAAAAGGATGGTGTATTTGCTGCTGTGTATGGTGGTACGAGTTTTAAAAAGGACAAAGAGGATGACCATGGGGAAACCTATAATAACCGCGGTATTCAATTGGGAGGTACCCTGGTTCGTGCTAAGGATAATCACCTGTTGTTTGGAAGTCATGATTCGGGAAATGGATATCGCTATAATACAGCCTATCACAACAACAAGGTGTTTTATCAGGGGAATATCGTACCCAATGAAAACAATACAGTGATGATTTTGGCAGGTCATGCGACTAGTTCTTTTGGGGCTAATGGCTTTTATGCCGCACCAGGGGATAAGGAATCACAAGAAATTGTAAGTACAACACTGTTTAATCTTAGTTCACGCCATTATCTATCTGATCGATTTACTTTAATGCCAAGTTTGGCCTACCGTTATAATTTTGATGATTATCGCTATTTGCGCAATAAATTGGATGTAGCTAGAAGTAGACATTACACGCATGGAATTACTTCCAATCTCAACGGAGAGTATCGTGCAGATTACGGAAAATATACCTTTGGTGGGGAAATGCGCTATGAAGAAATAAATTCCACCAATATTGGTGATCACAGCAAGAGCAATTATGGTTTTTTTGCTGCTTTTCAACGCGAATGGTTTGAGAAATTAGATGTGAATCTAGGAGCCTATGTCAACTATAATACGCAATATGGGTGGGAAGTGTTTCCAGGTATTGATGCGAGCTATAATTTCAATTCGCACTGGCAAGCTACGTTCAATGCAGGAACGGCAAGTAGAATACCGTCTTTTACAGATCTTTATTTGGATCAACGCCCAGGTAATATCGGAAATCCGGACCTAACGCCTGAAAAGGCTTATCAAGTAGAGGTAGGAGGAAAATATAGAAAGAACAGATTCCAAGCGGAAGCTTTTGTTTTTTATCGCGATATTGATGATTTTGTCGATTGGATTCGAGAGGATACTAATCAGCCTTATCAACCCTATAATGCGTCAAAAAATAAAACAAAAGGAATGAATACCGCCATTCGCTATCGCCTTGGAACGGATACTTCGCTTTGGAATTTAGGACTGTCGTATACCTATTTATCACCGACGATTGAAAATAAAGCGGGAGGAATGCTATCTAAATATTCCTTGGAAAGTCTAAAGCATCAAGTGGTGGGGACGGTAAACTATACCAAGGATGCATTTAGTGTAACCGTAGCCAATCGCTTCAATGAACGATTGACGTATAAAAGTTATTGGATTACAGATATTCGTCTAAATTATGCCTTGGAAAAGGTGAAATTTTATATAGATGCTCAGAATATATTTGACACAACCTATATCGAAGCAGGAGCAGTACCTATGCCCGGTAGATGGTTTACACTGGGAATAAAGTTTGATGGACTATAAACAGACGAATGTTTTGGTTAGTTGTTAATGGAAATGGGAGGAGAGAAATGAGAAAGGAGTATTGTATACTCTGCTCTAATTTCCCTTCTCCCATTTCCTATTTTATTCATTAGGGTGCGCGCGCTCACCATTCACCACTCACTAATCACTAATTTTCATTCCTTTTTTATTAATGGTAAAAGCGCGAAATTTTACTTCAACTTGGGCTTGACCATTTTCAAAGTTACTGGCATATTCATATTGGAAGGGAATAATTACCTTTCCTTGTTTATTGATGTAACCAAATAAATTATCTTTAGAAGCCAAGGCTAATCCTTCCGAAAAATTACCTACAAATTCATAGGTAGCAGGAATGACTTTATCCCCTGAGGTAGAAAAGAACCCCCATAAACCGCCTTCATAAAAGGCTATGCGTTCTTCGCTACTGGTTTGTAGCTCTTCGTATATGTAAGGGATGACGATTTCTCCTTTATCGTTAATTGCTCCTTGAAAATCTTCGAAAGTCACGATCGAAATATTGTCAACAAATGATTCGATTTGGTGAAATAGTGGCTCAATATACAGACTACCTGTATTTGTTTTGATCCCAAAAAGGGCAAGTTCAGGATCTTGAAACCAGCGTAAATTAGTGACAAATTTAAAGTCTGGATCGTTTTTTAAGTCGATAAAGACTGTATCTGACACGGTTCCCATTAGGGGGATTAGATTGTCTTTCCAAGTTATCTTTGTTTCACGAGCTTGAAGAGATAAACTAAAGGCGCAATGAAGTCCAATAAAGAGACTAATTGCATAGAAGTGTTTCATAAAATGCTTTATTTAACGCGGTTTACACTATTCTGACTTTCTGTTGAAAGTTGTTCCGCTAGCTTGGGCTTTTGGGAAGATGGTCATATCAGCAAGTTGTACGTGTTCGGGTTGATTCACTGCATAGGCGATTGCCTGTGCAATGTCTTCTGGGTGTAAGGGTTGATATCCTTTATATACCTGATCTGCTTTTGATTGGTCTCCTTTGAAGCGAATGACAGAGAATTCTGTTTCTACTGCGCCAGGCGCTACATTGGTCACTTTGATTCCCCTTGCATTTAGATCGATACGCAAACCAGCTGAAATCGATTCAACCGCTGCTTTGGATGCACAGTATACTGCACCATTGGCATAGGTTTCTTTACCAGCAATGGAAGAAAGATTGACAATATGCCCCCCTTCATTGTGTGCTAATAGTAAGGGTAAAACGGCTTTAGTAACATAGATTAATCCTTTTACATTGATGTCGATCATCGCTTCTAAATCTTCTAATGCTGCGTCTTGAAAAGAAGATAAGCCATGTGCATTTCCTGCATTATTAATTAGAATATCGATTTTTTTCCACGTATCAGGCAAGCGATCTACCGCTTGAAATACTTCTGTTTTATTGCGAACATCAAAGGTTAGGATGTGGGTTTCTGTTGTTGCTTGAAGCTCTTGTGCTAAGGCTTCTAAGCGTTCTTTTCTTCTTCCACACAGGATTAAACGGTGATTGGGTGCTAATGCTTTGGCTGTCGCTTGTCCAATTCCTGAAGAAGCTCCTGTGATAAAAACTGTTTTCATAGGTGCGTGTGTTATAAAATGGTTTGTTTTAGACCTTGTAAAATACATAGCCAAAGGTAATTGAAAAAAGACTTCTCTTCTATTCGATTTACCTTTTTTATCTCAACTTGTTTGAGTTCGCCTGCAGAATTTTTGTGAATAAACCAATTGCCGACTTTGGAGAGTATTTTTCTCTTCTTCTCGCCATTTTTACGATATAAATTTACTTTTAAATCATGGTAATTCATGGCAAAAGTTCCTGTAGCAACTTTGTTATTTCCAGAAAAATTAAACTTGACTAAATCTAAGTTTCCTTCCGTAGAGGCTTTGACATAGGGTTGCAAAAACGGTTGCATAGCTGTAGCAGGGAAGTTTTGTATGGTTCCGCTAATGTGAAAAGCATCGTTTCGGTTTAAAATATTGAATGACCAATCGACATGCAGTGGTGCCGCATTCATAAAACGCGCATCCACAGCAATTGTCGTGGTTGGCAATTGGGTTTGTTGATAACCGCTATATACGTTTTGGATGGTGGCATTAAAACTACCAAAGGTCAATTTACCTGGAGCAACTGCCTTGGCATCGTATTCTTCATATTCCAAGGTAGAATTCGCGATTTGCACTTTTTGAACAGCTAAGGTAAAGGGAATTTCGCGTAGTTTTTTGCTAAACAACGGTTTGATACTCATGTTAAAGGTTGGGGTCTTATCGCGGAAAATATTGGCTTGAATCTGATCTAAGCGAATTTGATCGGCTTTAAAAAAGAGTACCGCTTGCTTGTCAAAACCCCAGTTGTAATTATCCAAGACAATGGATTTGGTTTTGATGGTGAAAATATCATCAGCATACTTAAACATACTCACCATTTTCTTGCGACCATATTTGGGGAGTAGTTCAAAATCACTACAGGTTAATGCCGTATTTTTTCCTTGAATCTTGCCTATTTTGACGTCGTAGAATCGACCCGTATTCCATT
The DNA here is from genome assembly GCF_050522745.1 of Myroides sp. C15-4. NCBI lineage: Bacteria > Pseudomonadati > Bacteroidota > Flavobacteriia > Flavobacteriales > Flavobacteriaceae > Myroides > Myroides sp. C15-4. The sequence goes on from NZ_JBMVQX010000005.1 coordinate 133,159, forward strand.
GAATATCCTCAGATGAAAACGATAAACCACGATACGTAAAGGGAACTGTTTCTGCTAGGGTTTGCGCATCGATGCGAATGTTTTCAATAGCGGCTTCAATGGCTTTTGTTTGCAAGACGAGTTCCTTGTTCTGCCCTTTTGTTGAGGTAAAGCTACCTTGGTGTATGGCTAAGGTGTCAATCTGAACCAAATCATCAACGTGTATGCTTGGTTGTGGGCTTTTTGTTTTTTTATTTTTTTGTTGCTGTTGTTGTTTAATTTTTGGACTATTGATGTGAATGGAAGCAACGTGTAGCTGCTCTTGTGCTTTGTTTTCGATCTGCTGTAGTACCAGTTCGCCTTGTTCAACAATCCATTGTTCAAGGGAATTTAGCTGAATGTCTCCTACAGAAATCTTGGTAATGCTGAGATCAAAAGGCAAGAGCTTGGGTGATTTTATTGCTTTCTCTTTGGGTTTTATCAATGAGTTTGTATTCTCTTTTACGGTTAAGGTTACCCCAGGGGTTTGTATGGAATCAATGTGTAAATAGAACTCCATTTTATTTTTATACCCCCAGTCTGTTCCTTTAAATACCAGTGCAGGTGCTTCAATGGACAGTAGACGAGGAGGTAAGTCACTTTTTTCCTTTAGATCCAGTAGCGGTTGTAGCGATAAGTTTGATGTACTAATTTGATCTTGACTAATTTTAATCGCGCCTATTTTCAAGCGGTGATTGTTGTGGATTATGCTGTACATCGAATCAGAGGATATCGCATAATCTTTATAGGTAAAGGGAATTGGCTTGTCTTGGGTTTCTACCCCCATATGAATGCCGTTGAGTTCAGCATTGAAATTGTAAATTTCTTGTATGCGCAAGTCTTGAACCGCATCGTGAATAGCTACATGCGCCTGTTTGACAAGGATTTCTTGAATATCAATGGATTTGATAAATTGTGATTGATCCTCTTTCAAGGTATCTTGAACGACTTTGTTTTGAAAGACCTCGATGTCGGGCTGGATAATCGCAATGGATTGAGCGCTTAAATTGTGTCGCTTGATTAAATTCCAAATCGCCACCTGTTGAATCTTGATTTGTTTGATGTGTCCCTTGATATAAGAAATTGAATCTGTTGATGAGGCTACCTTTGGATAGATTTCAACTCCCTTTACAGTCAGTTTACGCTCCGCTAAAGAATAGTGAACCGATTGGTATGCCAAGTCATAGGGAGAATCATTTTTTTCTTTGATTATTTCAGGTAAGTATTGATCCAATAGATAGTTGATAATCCATTGACTCGAACTGTATAGTACTATTCCTAAGGTAAGTACAAGCAATATGATCTTGTGTTTTCTTTTCAAACGCATACGTTAATTTCCTTAAGATTTAGACTTAAAGATACATTTTTATTTTTTATTTATTTTAAAATGAGCTGGTGTTTTCGCAACAGCCCTTCCAAACTATGTTTGGAGAAAATCGCGTTTTTAAGTTTAGTTGAATCAGGGTCAATATCAAAATCATAGCTGGTATAGAAATCTGTTTTCTCTGCTTTGGCTTTAGTGAAATTAGCGCGATACAAATTGCAGTTGTCAAACATGGCCTGCGTTAAATCAGCCTCCATAAAATCCGCACTGATTAAGCTGCAATTGATAAAACTGGTCTTTTTTAAGTTTAAACCATAGAATAAAGTAAACTCCAAATTACAATCCGTGAATGAAAACTCAAAAATAGTTTGGTCCATCATCGTAAAGTTAACATGCGTAAAATTACAGGTTTGAAAGTGACAGTTTCTCAGTCCGACATAGTTAATAGCGGCATTTTTGAAATTGCAATCTTTAAAATCGCAGTCGATGAATAAAGTCGAAAGAAAAGAACATGCACTAAAGTCGCATTGAATAAACTTGCAATTTTCGTATTCTCGAAATGAAATTGCATGGGGTTCAAATACTTTATTTTCGAAGGTTTGGTCGTATATAAAATCGGGCGTCATAGGATATAATGGATTAAAAAAAGCCTAATAAAGGTCATTAGGCTTAGGCGTTATTCAATAATATGGGGTACAAATCTACTCTTGTCTGTCGTAATGCGTTTGTCGCTTTCTCTAAAGGTAATTCCACAAGGTTCTTGTCCGATGAGCCAGCTGCCAATGATAAAGTAGCCTTTGCCTTCATTGGGAAGATTCGCTAGGGCTTGACAAATGTAGCCTTCATCTCCATAGTCGCCTTTTGTCGCTTCGACAATTTGGTTGTTGATATACAAGGTTACATTAGCTCCTTCACGAGATAACAGCGGTTTTTTGACAAAGTTTTGCATGCCATGGGGGTCGTCAAAATACGCTTCCAATAGTAAGGGATGATTCGGATACAACTTCCAAAGAATCGGTAAAATAGCTTTGTTGGATAAAATCATCTTCCACGAAGGTTCAATCCATTGCGCTTCTGCCATATCATTGGGTATATGCAAGGCAAAAGGTTCGTAGATCAACCATTCCCAAGGGTATAGTTTAAAAATATCCGTGATTACTTCATCTTCTAGATCGGTGAACGTTTCTCCATCCCAACCAATGTCATCGATATAAATCAATTTGGTTTGAATGCCTGCTTGAATAGCGCAATCACGTAGGTATTCAATATTGGTAAGGTCTTCTAGCGTTTCACGCATACAAGAAAAGTGCAGGGTAGTACCTTTCATATGAGCTTTAGCTTCTGTCCACGTTTCAATTAAGCGATCGTGTACCGAATTGAATTGATCTTTAGACGATCCAAAATACGTATTCATCCATTGCCATTGTACCACACCTGTTTCATATAGGGAAGTAGGTGTATCGGCATTGAATTCTAATACTTTCAACTGTTGGTGAACAGTGTCATAAACAAAATCAAAGCGCCCATAAATACTAAGTTCATCGTTTTCCCAAGAGCGTTCGATATGCTCGTGAAAGAACAAGGGAATTTGAAATTGGTCGTATAATTTATTCGCTATCACATGGTCAACAGCTTCGAGACACATTTGCCATAGGTCTGCTGTAGCAGCATAGACTTCATCTGCTAAGTCTTCCGAAATACTATAGTAGTATTCTTCTATCCAATAAGGAAGGTTGTTTTCATCGGTATGATAGCCAAAACCCTGCTGTTCCAATCGGTTTTGCCAATTGGATTGCGGTGTTATATATTTTATTTGCATGTGTTACAATTAAGAAGAAGCTGTATTGCTTTTGGCTGTACTGCCAAAACCACCCCGGGCGGTTTGTTTTTTGTACGCATCAGCTTTGGTTGCATTGGTTCCTACATTGGATTGGGTTGCTATACCTGGACTTGTATAGCCCATACCGCCACCCATCATTGGACGGAAGGCCATATACCACAATAAAGCACTTCCCATACCCATTCCTCCACCACTGCGTTGCTGTTGGTATTGATCTGTTACTTCAGTATAAGGTGCGCTGCTGTCTGCTCGCATAAACACACGCTGTTGCTCTTCTTTGGTTTCTGTAGGTTTAGAACAAGAAGCTAACGTTGCGGTGATTAAAACTAAGGAAACGGCTTTACTACTTTTTTTCATAATTATTCTACAGTTACGTAAATTGGAATTTTATCTAGACTTGTTGGTTGAGTCGCTCCCCAGTCGTTGATGTTTTTAGCGGTGGTAAGCGTATCTACTTTTTGAAGAACTACTTGCCCATTAGCCCAAATGGTTTGCGCGGTTATATGATAGATACTATCTCCAGCTGGAATTGTTTTTAACGTAACTTCTCTTGCGGATTTTTTATCTAGTGATTCTAAGTTTTGTGACGGCTGTTGTTGTGAACAAGCAGTCGAGATTAAGGCAATAAGGCCCACTACTACTATTGCTTTTTTCATTGGAGCAATTCTTTTTAGATTGAGTAACAAAGTTTGAAAATAAAATTTGCTTATGCAATTCTTATTTGCCAATAATCAAAGTTCTTGTAAGATAGTTAATTAAATTGGGCTTGGTGGGATTTCTTTTTACTTTTGTTACAAAAGGGGAAGGGCATGGATGAAATAGCAATTTTACAAATTAACGATATCACACATAATAATCTGCAAACGGATTTTTATGCTAATACGCTATCGCAACATTTAATTGACAATCACAGTCATATCGAACGGCCTCATAAGCACAATTTTTATGTAGGTGTTTTGTTTACCAAAGGAGAAGGTATGCACGAAATTGATTTCAATCGCTATGAGGTAAAGCCTGGAACAGCCTTTATGTTGGCTCCAGGACAGACCCATAGCTGGGAGTTGTCGGACGATATTGAGGGGTATATCTTCTTTCACACGCAGAATTTTTTAGATTTGTATATGTTGAAGGAATCGCTGCGTGATTATCCTGTATTTCGATCCGCTTTTTATCCCAATCGCGTTTGTTTAAATGATGCAGATACGCAGATTTTGGCTTTTGTACTCCAACGCATGGTCAAAGAAGTACGCGCAGAACAATGGAAGCGCAATCAGCAATTGGTGAGCTTGACTTTGCTGTTCTATATTGAAACGAATCGCATCTTGTTACAAGGAGAAACATTTAAGACGATCAACAATAATTTATATGCAACCCATTTGCAGCTGTTTGAAGAATTAATTGAACAACATTTTGCAGAAGAAAAATCCGCTGCAGTTTATGCGGGGTGGATGAATATGACGCAAAAGCATTTGAATCGCGTTTGTAAGACGATGGTCAACCAAACAACAACGGATATTATTTTAGATCGCGTGGTCTTAGAAGCCAAGCGAATGATGATTTATACGGACTATCCACTCAACGACATCGCATCTATGCTGGGGTATGATGATTATTCGTATTTCTCCAAGTTATTTAAAAAGCGAGTAGGTGAAACACCCAAAGAGTTTTTTAAGCGATACCAGTGATGGGGTACAGTTGACGGCAAATAAAAAAGTCCTTACAAGTTGTAAGGACTTTTTTTGCACGGGTGGAGGGATTCGAACCCCCATCAACGGTTTTGGAGACCGCTATTCTACCCTTGAACTACACCCGTTTTTGTTTCAAGTGGTGCAAAGATAACTAACTTTTCGAAAGAAACTATTCTTTTTTATAAAATATGTTTAACCAAATGATGCGTGATAAGCGGTAGTTAAACGTCCAAGATAAAAGGATAACAACTACAATAGCGATAAAGGTTTGAAGCAGAGTGATCTGCGTATCAAATAGCGCATTAATGATTAATCTCAATACCATCACCGCACACATTTGGGCAACCGTAAGTCCGTAGCTTACATACATCCCTCCAAAGTAAAAACCAGTCTCTCTATGGAAATTATAGTGACAATGTGAGCATTCTTTCGTCATTTTCGGCATGCGCATGGTTATGGGGTTTCCCTTATCATAGAATAAATCTTCTTTGCCACAGTTTGGGCATTTTCCACTAAGAACTCTTGATATGTATGACATAAGATAATTTTTATGCAAAGTAAAGTAAAAATACTGAAATGCAACGGTTTTAAAATGCTGTATTTTGGTGTAATTCGGACATTTTGAATTATCTTTTTATTTTTTATATTTTTCGTTTTTCTATTTATACCCTTGATTGTCTTTCCAAAAGAAAAAGAAAACAGACATTCTCTTAGAAAAAGATGAGGTATAAAAACACAAAACAGCAGTAAGCTCGAGTTTACTGCTGTTTGATCAGACGTATTTTTTTATTCCGTTTCGGATTCTTCAGAATAATTCTCTTCAGAATAATTCTCTTCAGAGTAGTTTTCTTGTTCAACTTCTACCTCATTAGTAGAACGCTCTCTGATATTTAAGTATTTCAACGGATTCGTTTCATTCTCTCCATTGTAGTAATCATCAAATTCTTTCACCAAGTTTGCGATTTCTTCTAATGACATCACATCATTTTCCTCTTTCTCTGCATTGTAATATTGGGCTAAGTTAAGGCGATCCGTTTCGTATTTTTTGCGAAGTGTTGCTTTTTGGGCAGCGTATATTTTTCGGTCCATGCCATACTTTCTGTAGATTTCTTTTTGGTCTGCTTTATAAATGGCATCCAACTCTTTTAAATCTACCTTGTAGCCATTGTCTTGCGTATTGGATAAATCGTATTCTACTTTTTTCTGTGCCCAAATATCCATTTGATCTTGGTTCAATGTACGTTGAATGAATAAGCGGTATGAATCTTTAATTTTCTTTGCTGTTTCTTTTTTCTCAACGGGTAACATATCAGTTCTATCATTTAAGGCTTGAAGATCTCTTTTGATGTATTCGTTTTTAACGACAAAAGAAGCTTCTTGCTTATGGCTTAGACCCAATTCCGCTTTATGCTCTAGAATTGTTTCTATGTCTTTGTATACTACAACGTCATTCGCTGTCATGATCACAGGTTTTCGCTGTGCATAAGTCGCAGACATCGTTAACAATAGGATGGATAATGAGATAATCTTTTTCATCTTTTCTTTTATTTCTTTCAATTGCAAATTTAATATAAAATAATCTTTTTCCTCTCGAAGTATAGTTAAATAAAGTGTCGTTTAACGTGTTGTTTTTCGCACTATTCCATACCGCGGTTTATGGTTCTCTATCAATTTTTGGCTTTGAACTTTACCCTATTTTTTTTCGATCATTGTGGGAGATTATCATCGTCCACAAAATTAAACATATGTTTATTAAAATTAGTTAAAATTTTTTAAAAAGTGAATTCTAATAACGTTTTGGCTGTTTTTTCTCGTTTGCTCTGTTTTTTGTCTTTGATTATAGGGGTAAACACCTTAAAAATAAACGCTAATTGTACGTTTTTGGTATGTCTCGTTTTTTGAATTGCATAAATATTTTGTTGATTTCTTTGGTCTCTGACTTTTTTATTTTTTTATTTGTTATGTATTTTTGGTTTTTTTATGATAATTAATTACATATGTGATTATATGCAAGAGTTGTGCCGAATTTTAAATTTTAGTTTTTTTTATGATAAATTGCGATTTAGTAGCGGTCTGCTTTTAGCTTGTTGCTTTCCCATTTTTCTTCAGGGACAAACGACAGAACCTCGAATACACGCCTTCCATGCAGGTACAACGACCGACTCAATACAAGTGGCTCCTGTAACCCAAGGCGGTATGTTTCTTGAAATTAAAAGCTATTTTGAAGAGTATAGTACCACAAAACCAGGGAGTATTACCCAGTTTTATTGGGTGGATCAACAAAAAAATGGCGATTTAAACGTACGTTATGTCTTTGCCAATAAGATGATCGACTTTCAAATGCAAACAATTATACAGTATGCGAATAATGAGCAGCAGATTTTGGAATTGAATTTAGGACGACGTATGCCCTTGCTTCTTCAAATCATGCTAGGTGTGAAAGAGGGAAAACTTCACGTCGATTTATTGTAAGGCACTCGTTTTCTCGCATCTAGATCGAATAGGAGGGGTGTTTTAAGTTAATTTTTAGTATTCGTTGACTTTATTTTTTGTAATGGTTGGTTTTTTTTCTACTTTGCGTACTCCTACGAGGAAAATGAACAACAAAACCTTAGATAATCAATGAAAAAGCCAGCGATTCTTACCTTACTATTGTTATCGATGAGTACTGGTGCATTTGCACAAATGGCACTCGATCGAATTGATTCTAATCCACAATGGAAACAGTATGATCATTTTTTTGAGAAAGATGCAGAAAGTGTATTTCCCAGTGATCGCATTGAGTATGAATTGAAAGATGGACGCATCAAGAGCTATCGTTTGTATTATAAAGATGAATTAGGAAAGTTGTTTGATGTTTTCTACGATGACAAAGGGCAAGTGTACCAAGAAGTACTCATGTATGATGCCGATCGCGGTCAAGTTCGCGAAGTGGTGTATCAAAGTACTTTTACCTATGATGACAAAGGGATGATGGTGGATGATGGGGAGCGTACCTATACTAAATTTGTGAAAGGTAGACCCATGTTGGTTACCTCACGTGAATATTCGGAGGAGTATGAACGCGGATTTAGTACCGTTAGAGCCTATAATGAAAATGGTTCTATACGTTTAGAAAAAACGACTTTTTTTGATGGGAGTCAGAAAAAAATTCGCACGACTACCTATAAGTATGATTCGTGTAACAATGTGATAGAAGCAAATAGTAGAACTATTGTAGCGCCCTCGTTTAGCAAACAAAAGAAACGCAAAAAAGACCGTACACCTCCGCAACGTCCTGTGATTGTAAAAGAAGTATTTGCTTATGATTACAACGATGACTGTCTATGGACAAAAAAATACAAAGTGGAAAACGATACAAAAACGGTAGTACGCGAAAGAGAACTTGTAAAATAGCACAAAAACCAATCAAACTATATTATGTTCGGCTCAATGAATTCTTATTCATTGGGCTTTTTTTATATAGGTTGGTTGCCAATTTATTTACAGCGTGATTGGCCGTGATTTGACCCTAAGTCAATCGACTCAGTTGTTCTTGTTTTATTTAGATACAACTTTAGATCATATTTTGATGTAGAGACTAGGCCTCAAATAAGACACAGGTCGGCCTGTACTTTAGGTGTGAAGTAGTAGAGGCGAAAAGAGGAATAAAAGCGGGTATTTTGAAAATGGGATTTGGGAATTTGGTAACTTTGCCAACTGAAGGAAGAAAGTAGAAAACGCAAACGAATAGAAGCGCCTATACTTCTTTGCATTACAGCGATAAAACCAACTAAAGTAAGTACAAAAGATGAAGATTATTTGTCAAAATTGCGATATAGAAAATGTGACTACATCAAAGTATTGTTCGAATTGTGGATACCAACTACCCAAGATCGAGGTCGAAACAGCAACACCTGTACAAACGGAAAAAGAGAAACCCAAGAAAAAAATGCCCCTTGCGTCATTGCTGGGTATTATTTTTGGCGTTTTACTCTTTGTTGGTGTAAGCCAATATTTTTTGAGACCGACACTTGATATTGATGAAACCCTAGCTGTAGTGGCTTCAGAGATAAACAAAAACTGCCCGATGTATATCGATCAGGAATTGAGAATGGACAATACGATGGCAATGCCGAATAAAACCTTGCAATACAACTATACAATTGTCAATTATGCATTAGAAGAACTCAATATGGAGGTCGTGGAATCAATGCTTTTTACGGGTATTTTGGAAAACATCCAAACGAATCCCGACCTGAAAGAAATGAGAGAAGCTAAGGTGACATTTAATTACTATTACAAGGATAAAAATGGGGTTTACGTAACGAAATACGTCGTTACTCCCGACATGTATGCAGCCAAATAGCAGTAGGTAAAGATAGCAATTCAGTCATCTAAACATGACGGAAAACCTCCTTGATCTTGGATTGAGGAGGTTTTTTTATTCATCCTGTACATGTGAGAGGTAAGTGGTGAACGAGCCTTGTTTTTTAGAAGATTTGTTTGTTGCGTTCCAAGTTTCAGTCCTAGTGCTTTAAGAAAAAGTAAAAGGATAACACCTACTTCATTGGTTTTTATCTAAATGGATGGTTAACTTTGTTAAAAAAAAATGAAAAAGTTACTACTGATTATGGTACTACTGTGTGGTACACTGACGCATGCGCAAAAATTTTTATCTAAATACAAAAAAAAGTACGAGGTTGTTACAGTTGATGATAGCTATCTCGCTATATCTAAAGGAGATGATCACGGATTCAAAATCTTAGATGAAGAAGGAAAAATCGTATTAGAGGGCGATAGAAAAACAATTGAGGGGTTTGCCTATCATCCCGATAATCAAACGTTATTATACTTAACAGGTCCAAGAGTTCCTGGCTATTTGTGTGGCACGAGTAAAAAAATGAACGTATTGAATTATTACGATTTTAAAACCAAAGAAAACAAACAATTTCCCTATCCAGTAGATTATTTTACGAAAATCCAAGAGAAGAAGTATTTAATCTTTGCCAATGAATCCAATACGAAATTGGGATTGATTGACCTCAATTTAACGGAATTACTAAAACCAGAATACGATCAACTGTTTCCCTTTGACAACGATTTGCTCTTTGTTTCTAAAGACAAAAAAAGCTTCTTAACTGACCTAACTGGAAAGAATATTTTAGGAGAAGAGTTTGCGAGTTTATCCAGTAAAATCTATCACATCAAAGACAAAATTTGCCTCGAAGCCTCTCGTGATGGACAAAAAGTGGGACTATTCGACATCTATGCGAAAGAAGCGGTGCTTCCTTTTGAATATAAATCTATTGGAATTTACCATTCAGCGCGTAATTTAATCGAATTGCGCAAAGATCAATACAGCTATTTGGCTCATTTTGATCGCCCTACAGAACTAGTGATCGATGAATCTTTTAAAGTAAATCGATTTAATGCGATTCACACATTCAATGGTGAACCTTTATATGAAACCTCAGAATACTTTACTGATGAGAAAGGGGCAACAAGTGAATATATCAATTTTATTTACAAAGGAGCGTATTTATTTGAACAAGGCGATGCGGTAAAAATTACCCGTGCCAAACTTGAAAAAGGATTTATATACGGGATATACAAAGAAAATAAAACCCTAATGTTTTATGATCTCAATAAGGAAAAGCTCATCTTTTCTCCAGCGGATAAAATGTTGCCGAAGTATCAATTGGAAGACGTGGATTACTTTAATTCCAAAGACAAAAAGGAGTATCGCTATACCTTCATCAATCCATCCAAGGAAAAGTTAAACTTTCTCTTTGATGAGGATAATGAGTGTTTGATGTTGATCCAGGGAACTGCTACCAAACTAGTCCTTGATCCAGAGACAGGGGAAGCGTTATATGAAACCATTCGCAAAGAAGGCCAATCCCACTATGTATCTGTTTATGTTGACTGTGTAAAGACAGTTGTTTTCAATAAAGATAAGCGAACGTTTTTGTATGGAGTAGACCCAGAGAGAAAGTTATTCTATACCTCAGAAACTGTTACGAGACAAGAGAGCAATGGGGATAAGTACTATCCGCGTACGCTGAACAATATGTACAGCATCAAATCGTACTATAATGGCAAAGGAGAACTAGTGGATACGGTAGAACAATACGAAGGAGAAAATACACGTGGGCTTTAAAAGAGAAACCACTAATGGTTGTTTTGCTCTATTTTAGCAATTGCTTAGCAATTGGCAACAAGAGTGATCATAAAAAAGAATAAAATGACAGTACAAGAAAATACACCACAAGAAAATACACCGCAAGAGCCTATAGTTCAAAAGGATCTAACTCAATCAGTCCAGTTTTATTCGACCGGGGCTATTGGGATGGCTACTTTTTTAGGCGGTCCTTTAATTGGAGGGTATTTGATTCGAGAGAATTATCGAATGCTTCAAGAAGAAAAGAAAGGCAAGCAGGCTCTTTTGTGGGGAATAGCTATTACAATTTTGGTCTTTGGGGGACTACTATTACTTCCAGCTTCTGTTTTGGATCGTCTGCCCAGCTATGTTTTACCTGCTATTTTTGCTGGTGTTGCCAGTTGGATTGTAGAAGTGAAACAGGGCGCTATATTACGCCAACACAAGGAGCAGAATCGTGCGTTTTATTCCAATTGGAAAGCAGCTGGACTTGCGTTGATTGCCGCTCTTATTCAGGTTGTCCTCATCTTTGTGACCGCCTTTTTTTTACCCAATGATCCCGCGTACGAAACCTATCAAACGCAATTGGATGTATTTACGCAAAATGAACAAAAGACGTTGGTTTTTTACGATGATCTGTATACGAAGCCCAACCGCGTTTTGTTGTATGAACTAGAGGAAATTGCCCTTCCGTTGTGGAAAGAAAATCTCCAACTGATCAATCAAACTGCTCAACTAGAAAATTTACCCAAAGAGCTGAGAGAGCACAATGACAAATTAAGGACATATAGTGAATTGAGAATTGAGGCCTTCGAGCTTTTTAAGCGCGCATTAAGTGAAGATACGGATCAATATGACTCGGAAATACAGGTGATTCACGAGAAAATAGATCAATTGTTGAACGAGTTGAATTAGCACGACACACCAAATGCACACATAAAAAAGTACAATGAAAACATCATTTACGGATAAAATAGGGATAGGCGTAGGAGTGGTTGTCAATCTCGTACTCAATATCCTACGGATGGGTATACTGCTTGTGGTGGTGTTAGGAAATAATCTGATCTACCTTTTGCGCAAAGCAAGGAGAAGAAAATAATAAAACAAAAGGATATAAAATACAAAACCTCGGAGCAAGTCCGAGGTTGTAATTTCTTATTTTATAGTGCTGCTCTATAGCAGAATGTATAGAGGGGCACTTTTGTTATACAAAGGTATGACATTTTTTGTAAAATCCAACTTAATATGATCCTGAATAATTGGATTTAACATTGCATTCTGTTGCTTTTCGTTGACTTTTTGGTAGAATAATTGCTCTAATTCATCGGCTCTATTAATTGAAATCTGACTTAGTATGAAGAGAATTAAGTTTAAGGAAGCGTTTAAGTTTGTTGTATTTCTAGATTGAATTCTAAATCGTTTATTTGGGATTCTAGTTATCCCTTTGGGTTGATTGTAATCAAAAAGAACATTGCTGTGTGAACAGATATTCCTAATATTAAGAATGGCTGTTAAGTAGTTTATTAATGTGTTATAGTCTCTTAGTTTGTAAGTGAGTGCAATATTACTTTTTAATTGTTCTTTTTTTAAATTTGAATAGATTTTAAGTACTTGTCCAAAGGTTAAAAATTCCATCGTTTTCCATGCAGGAGCATATTGATCGTCTGTATACTTTAGATGATGCTTCTTGATGATATTATTCTTAAATTTTAAGACTTCATATGATTTATGGATTTGAGTAACAACATTTTTATGCACGATCCTTTTATTAAGATACCAATCTGGTGTATTAGTATAGAAGTTGGATGCGTAATAAATCAGCTGTGTTCTGAAGTGTACCTCAATTCGATAAATATATTTTAGAAGTATGTTTTTTAAATCAATATCCAAATAGTATAAATCGATCACATCATCTAAATTGGTATTAGGTGCAAAATTATGTGTTTTGTCTATTTCAAAATAGTACCAATAAAAGCCTAATCTGTAGTAACCAATATCTAACAGATGCTCTTTTGCTTTTGCTTCATCAGGAATTGTCATTCCCCTATTGCGCAATGTTTCTATTTGTTCTTCGATAGTTGTTGCTGTTTTTCCCATATAGACTAGTTCACCACTAAAGATACTAATTTAGTGTGTTTAATGGGGATTAAAGAGAAGCTAAGGTTGAGAATATTTGAATCTTTAAGTTTTAAAAAGAAAAAAACTAGATTACAACTCTAACTTTTTTAAGTTATTTTAGTTTGAAAAAATAAAAAACCCTCAAACACAAAGTGTTGAGGGGTTTTTCTGTGGTCCCACCTGGGCTCGAACCAGGGACTTGCTGATTATGAGTCAGCTACTCTAACCAGCTGAGTTATAGGACCGGTCGATTTGACTGTAAATTTTGATTGTGGTCCCACCTGGGCTCGAACCAGGGACTTGCTGATTATGAGTCAGCTACTCTAACCAGCTGAGTTATAGGACCAGTCAAATTGACAATTAGAGGTTGCAATATTACTGCGTATTATTGGTTTTTGCAAGAAATAGATTTAAAAAATATTAATTTTATTCCCCCACGGTACTGCTTCCCTTTCTTGTCTGTGCTTGACTTTTACTCGGGGGATTCTCTCGCTTTTTCCTTTTTGCCTTCTCCTCGTTTTGTTTCTCTTTTTACCCCAAACAGTAGTGTGTTCAGTTCCAAAGTTTTGTCTGCTTTTTAGTCCCATACCGGATAAGGAGATCAAACGAAATAGCGACACTTTTTTCTTTCTTCCTAAGATCAACTAAAGGAAATGCATTGTGATTCGGTTATCCGTAAGATTGTAGCAGAGCTAACTTCGGAGTTGCTTCGACAGTTCTTCGACAGTCCTTCGATAGTGCTTGGGAAAAGTCCTGTTTTGTCGAAGGAATCTTCAAGAGAACTCGAAGGAATCTCCCTACAAACTCTTGTTTATCCCTTGTGAAGGTCTACTTCTTCCAATCTTAAATTAGCCTAGTACGTATAGAAATAAAATTGCGTTTTACAGCAGTATCACTACAGGAGTGTAGGTTACTCACCCCGCAACAGAGCGGAGAGATTCTTCTTTTAGTTCGAGGATGAATTCCTTTTTAGCTGTAGAAGTAGTAATTTTATCAAACAGAAGTAATTGAAGCGTGAAATATAAAAAAATCCTATCCAAAAAATTGTATTTTTGCACCATGGAGACAAATAGACAAAAGAAGATGGGAGCGCTTCTACAAGGTGACCTCGTAGATATATTACAAGGTGAAGTGCGCAAGAACGGAATAAGCAATTTGATTATTTCTGTTTCTAAAGTAAATGTTACAACGGATTTATCCATTGCGAAGGTGTTTTTGAGCATTTTTCCAGCGGAGCGTGGAAAAGAATTGTTGAAAGCCATTCAATCGAATGCGCCGCTAATCAAGCATGAGCTTGCACAACGCGTAAAAAATCAGTTGCGTAAAGTGCCTGATTTAGTGTTTTATGTAGACGATAGCTTAGAGTATATCGATCAAATTGACAAAGCATTAAAAGGAGACGAAAACCCAATTGCCAATCCAGACTTATTGGCGAAGAGAAAGAAAAAGTAAAGGTTGAAGATATCATTTTACATAGCCAAACGCTACGCTTTTAGTAAAAGCAAGAGCAAAGCAATTAACGTCATTACGGCAATAGCCTCCATCGGTATTGTGGTAAGCGCTATGGCGATGTTAATTGTATTAGCTGTGTTTAGTGGTCTTCGTTCGTTTAGTTTATCGTTTACCAATGAGTTAGATCCTGAGCTAAAAGTATTTAGTAAGCAAGGAAAGAACTTCGTTGTGGACGATGCTCAATATGCAAAATTGAGTCAATCCCCTTTATTTACGGGGGTTGCCCGTGTAGTAGAGGACCGTTTGCTTTTTACCTACAATGAAAAGCAAACCGTTGCTATACTCAAAGGCGTGGATGCTGATTTTCCTAAAGTCAGCCAATTCCCTGACAAAATAGATTTAGGTAACTGGATTCAACCAGATTCAGATGAGGTTGTTGTGGGCTTGGGCATGGCGTATTTACTGTCCATGGGATTATTTGATGTAGAACATAGCCTACAAGCCCTATCCATCAAACCGGGATCAGGTGTGGTCAGCAATCCAGAAGATGCCTTTTTGCGTACGTATTTACATCCCGTAGGTATTTATTCCCTTCGCAATGAAGAGCTAGATAGCAAATATGTATTTTGCGATATCGAATTAGCACAACACTTACTCAGTCTGTCCGAAAAAGAGTACACCAATTTGGAGCTTGCCCTGAATAAAGGGGTAACGGAAAAGCAAGCAGCGGACTTTATTCAGGAAGTCATGGGGGATACCGTTGTATTAAAAAATCGTATTCAATTGAACGATAGCCTTTATCGCATGTTGAATACCGAAAATGCCGTGGTGTATTTTATCTTTCTATTGGTGGTGATCATTGCCCTGTTTAACTTAGTAGGGGCCTTGCTTATGATTATCTTAGAAAAGAAAATGAACATCAAAACACTAAATGATTTAGGGGTTTCTTTAAAGCAACTCAAGCGAATCTTCTTGTTACAAGGGATGATTATCAGTACCGTTGGTGGAATCTTGGGGATTACGCTGGGGATTATTTGCGTATTGATCCAAGAGTATTTTGGATTAATCCTAATTCGCCCAGGCTTTGCTTATCCTGTAGAATTTAATATTAGCGATGTGTTTGTCGTATTCTTTTCTATCTTTATTTTAGGATTTATCGCTTCCTATATTGCTTCTTCTCGCGTAAATAAAAAATATTTACACGACTAAAATTCAATTGTTTTTCTATTTCCTTAGCATAAGACGGTAGGTCTTTTATTGTCATGGAAGGGTAGTTGTTTTTTACGTTCCCTATAATTGGGGAATTTTCCTTTTCCTCTGCACACTTTTTTATAATTAACAAATTATGTCGTTCGTGTTTCATAAATTTGTTGTTGGTGGAATAAAGACCATCCAGCAATAAAATTGTATTATTTGAAAAAGAAAAAATTATGGGCGAGTTTAATGTGAAATACTTGAGCTACATCAGTGAGTTTGCTAATGGGCAAGAAAGTTTAAGTGGAGCTGCACAAGTGTATTTGACAGCGAATGACTATTCAGATCCAGTACACTGGTTTAAGGCACATGCGTTGTGTATGTTGGCGTTGCAAACAGGAAAAGAGGGAGAAGTATTCCAACAGTTATACGAACAAATTAACGAGGATGCAAACCGCGAGCGCAGTAGTTTTTATTTGAATGACAAAGATTATGCCCTTTGGTTTGACGATGTTGTTTTACTCAATCAGTTGTTTATTGACAAAGGATATGCAAAGGCTTATACGTTTATGCATGAACTGTATATGAATGCGCGTTACGGGTTTAAAAACGACGAAAAAGCAACAGCCTATTTAAAACAAGGTTTTGAAACAGGAGACCATACAGCTCAAGCTTTTATGGGGTACAATCTGTACTATGGTAATTTAGGATTTGAACAAGATCAAGAAAAAGGATTGGAGCTGATTCACACTTCTTATGGTCCTGACAATCGTGTAGGTCCTTTATTTGCCTTAAATATTGAGTTTCGCGCTTGCGAATCTGGAGAGGAAGCACAAGCAGTGTTAGCGAAATACCACGATTTGATTCACCAAGAGAAACGTGGATTATACGTTTTAGCCGATTATTATCTACGTGAAGGAGAGGATGAAAAAGCAGTAGAAACCTTTTTGGAGGGAATCAAACACAACAGTGGTTATTGTAACTACATGATGGGCTTGATGATTTGCAATACGCGTTTTGCTCCTTTAGGCTATGAGATCGCACAAGGGGTTCCCTACTTACAAGTGGGGTTTGAGCACGGTATTGCTTATGCTGGTTTTGTTCAAGGATACTACTACTTATATCCAGCAGATCAAAGTGAACCTCAATTTGAAAAAGCCATCCAATCTTTGGAAAAAGCAGCGCTATATGAATCAAATGAAGCCCTGTTAGAACTGGCAATATTATACCTATACCACAGTGATTATAAAAATATCGAACGTGCATTCGCTTATTTAGATCGTGCAATTGATGCAAAATCTACACGTGCGATGAATGAAAAAGCTGTGGCATTACTCGAACACCAAGAGATAGAACACAACCCAGCAGAAGCAGAAGCGCTTTTGAGACAAGCGATGGAATTAGGGGATGATTATGCACCTTATCGCTTGGGATATGGGTATCAGTTTGGTGAATTTGGTACGGAAGAAGATTTTAATAGATGCATTGAATACTACGAAATTGCAGCAGAACGCAACAGTGGATTGGGAATTGAATATGCAGGTAGATACTATCGTTACAATGAAAATCCTGACTTGGATAAAGCGATTGCTTTCTATGAAAAAGGAGTAGAGCTATACAATTCCAATTACTGTAAAGTAGAATTGGCGATGATGTTGGAACGCGGCTATGGATTAGAAGCAGATCCCGCAAAAGCAGAACAATTTTACCTAGAAGCATTGGAAAATAATTACCCATTTGCAGCAGTTCGCCTGGGTTATTTGTATGAAGATGGTTTACTAGGAGAAGCAGATGTTGAAAAAGCGAGATCGTACTTTGAACTGGCAGCTGATGCTGATCTAGCAGAGGGGATTTATCAATTTGCGCGTTGTAACCGCTACGGCATTGGAGGTCCTGAAAATCGAGAGTTGGCGTTTGACCTCTTTGAAAAAGCCTTAGAATATGGCTATCAGGATGCGAATGTAGACTTAGCCTTAGCACATGAAGAAGGAATGGGAGGCCGAGAGGAAAACCCAGAAAAAGCAGTCGAATACATGACGGCAGGTGCTGAAATAGGTTTCAGCTATGCACAATATAAATTAGGGTGTTATTACCTCTATGCCTATGGTTTAGAAAAAGATTTAGATCTAGCCAAATACTGGTTGGAAAAAGCCAATGAAAATGGATCTGCATTAGCGATGCTAACCTTAGGAGATTACTATCTATACGGGTATGAAGAAGATCAACCCTATGATTTAGCTTTCCCTTATTACGAAGCTGCTGAACAGCGTGGTTATGTGTCAGAAGGATTGGGAATTTGTTATCAATTCGCCATTGGAGTTGAACGCGATGAGAAAAAAGCCTTCCACTTCTATAAAATGGCGGTAGAGCGCGGTTATGATGCAGCTTATTTCCGTATGGGGATGTGCTATTACTACGGCATTGGTACAGAAAAAGACTATGTAGAAGCGATGTACTATTTGAGAGAAGTAGCCGATCGCGGAAATATGGAAGCAGCTGCTTATGTCGGGGTAATGTTAGTCAAAGGAGAGGGCGTGGCACAAGAAGCAGAAGAAGGCGTGAGCTACCTAGAGAAAGCAGCAAATAATGGGTATGAAATGGCACAGTATGAATTAGGTAATTGTTATTTAAAAGGAGAAGGTGTAGAGCAAAATGATGAACTAGCCCTACATTGGTACCAACAAGCGGCAGAGAATGGAAATGAAGATGCACAAAAAATTGTTGGTGGCCCAAGAAAAAGAAGAAGATAATGGACAATAAAAAGAATTATCAGTTCCAAGTCAATATGAAGGGAATGATCGAACTGTTGAGCGAACACATTTACAGTTCGCCAACAGTATTCATTCGCGAATTATTGCAAAACGGCGTGGATGCCGTTACAGTGAGAAAGGGAATTGATGAAAGTTTTCAAGGAAAAATAACCTTGTTTTTTGATAAGGATCAGCTGATTTTTCAAGACAATGGCGTTGGATTAACACTGGATGATATGCACCAATTTTTATCGGTTATTGGACAAAGTTCAAAACGCGGTGAATTGGCAGAAAAGGACTTAATCGGTCGTTTTGGAATTGGATTGCTTTCGTGTTTGGTCGTATCTGAGGAAATTGTCGTGGAATCTCGCTCGTTGTACAAAGAAGAATCTGTGCGTTGGACCGGTCGAGCCGATGGAACCTATGATGTAGAAATGATTGACCTACTTCCTGAAGTGGGAACACGCGTGATCTTACAAGCAAAGAAGAACTGGAGATCCCTATTTAAAAAAGAAGAGGTCAAACAAAATGTACTGTTTTACGGCAGTGCTTTGCCCATTGAAATCAAATTGGTAGAAGATGGAGTGGTTGAAGTTCTATCTGATGGAAATCCGATTTGGTTGAATCCAAATGCGTCTAAAGAAGATTTATTGGCTTATGGAAAAGAAATTTTTAAAACGAAATTCTTAGATGTGTTTCCAATTTCATCCGAAGCAGGGGATATTCAAGGAGTCGCTTATGTTATTCCCAACAAAGTGAATACCTCTACCTCTAAAGAGCATAAAATCTTTTTGAAACGCATGTATTTATGTGATCAAGCGACTAATTTGTTGCCGGAATGGACGTCGTTTGTACGTTGCATTATCAATTCCAATGGATTACAACCGACGGCATCTCGTGAATCACTGATGAATAATGCCTTGTTAACCGAGGCAAAAAAAGAGCTAACAACGTGTTTCAAAGACTATTTGAAACTCTTGTCTGTGTCGAATTTGGAAAAGTTAGAACACCTGATCTCTATTCACCATTTGTTTATCAAATCACTGGCAGCTTCAGATAATGAAATTTTGAAATTATTTGAAGACTATTTGCCGTTTGAAACCAATCAAGGGATGTTGTTGTTTCGAGATATTCGAACGAATTACAGCTCTATTTTCTATACGCCTTCCCTGGATGATTTTAGACAAATTCGCCGTATTGCGGGATCCCAACAAAAGTTGGTGATTAATGCTGCCTATAGCTACGAAGCAGATTTGATTCAGAAGATAAAGGCAAGCAATCCAGCATTAACCATTGCATTGATCAAGCCCAATGATGTACTAGATAGTTTTGAAGCCGCTTCGATTACAGATGATAGCATTGATACTTTTATCGAAAAGGCGAACAAAATACTAAAGCAACATTACTGTAAGGCGGAAGTAAAGCGATTTGACCCCCAAGATACTACGGCAATCTATATTGCCAATGAAGAAGCATTGAGCAGTAAGAGTATGCAAAATTTATCACAGAGTTCAAATCCTTTTGCTGCAGCTTTAGGTCATTTTAAAAAACAAGAAGAGGTATTGCCTACCTTGTGTTTTAACCAACAAAATGATTTGGTAGCTAAGCTTTTAGTGATTAAAGATCCCGAGCTTTTTGAGGCGTTGATTAACGTTTTATATGTACAAGCCTTAATGTTGGGTGGTTATACAATCAATAAGCAAGAAATGGATATTTTTAACCATGCCCTTTATCAATTTGTGATTTTGGGAATGACTAACTTTTTGCCTGAATTCTAGGATGTTTTATCGTTTAGAGATACAAAAGATACTCCTGCAGATTCAAGAGGAAGTACAAGATTCAAAGCATTGTATTGCTTTGCTGAAGCAAGCCATTCATTTGGCGGATAAGCATGGTGATCTCAGTTGGGGGATCGATTTGCGCATTATGCTTATACGCGAAGAGCGCTGTTCTTCTGCCTGTATCGAAAGCCCTTTGGCTTTTGCCTGGCTCTTAGAACAAGCGCGTTTACACCCCGAACTGTTATCAGAAGCTGAATTTTTGGAAGAATACGAATGGATGATTTGCTCGGCTTATGGAAATGTTGCTATTTCCTTAGCACAAGTTTACGCCATTGCCGAAGATCTTGAACAAAAGTTAGAACAATTCAAGGTGTCTAAACGAAGCTATTACTATACCATGGCTGGTTTTGCACAGCATTTAGGAGATTATCTGTTAGGGGCGACCTATGTGGCAAAGGCTAGAGGGGAAGCGCTAGGCGAAGATTGCAGCGAAGCTATGGCTTATGACAATGAAATTGAAAGTGCCGCTCGCTTAGGGCATTTTGACGAAGCCATCGCGCTGATGCAACAAATGGAGTATAAGAAAATACGCGATTTTTCCTTGCCTTTTGAAACTTATATCTCTATGGGGTATTTTATGGCTCGCTATGGCGATGAACGCGCCTCACAGTATATCGATAAAGCAAAAGAGGAATTCACAAAACTATCCGAAGTAAATAGTTCGTTGCTCTATGGCTTAACCCGTCTCATTTACGCCTTGCATTTATTGGAAGATGAAGATCTATGGGGGTATTATGAAATTGTTGCGGGCTGGGATATCGATGCAGAAGATGACTTACAATTAATGCTGAGCCGTCATATGATGTTCGTCTTAGATCAACAAGAAAAGAAACAATTAACCTTATCGCCTTCTATTCCCTTTTATCAAGAAGATGGATGGTACGACTTGAAAGAACTATCCAAGGCATATCGTGAAAGTGCCTATGAATGGGCGAGGAAATTCGACCTGCGCAATGGAAATACCTTTGCTCAAGACGATTTACAGCGAATGGAAGAAGAGAATAAAAGAAAATAAATGCTATGAATTACAATTTAGAAATCCAAAAAATCCTCCTAAAAGTAGAGGGATTAAAGAGTTTAGAAGATAAAATAGTCGCGTTAAAAGAAGCAATTCAACTCGCAGATCAACACAATGATATCGATTGGGGATTTGATTTGCGTTTGGATTTAATTCGTCAAGAGCGCAATACCTCGCGTTGTAATGAGAGTTTCCCCGCTTTTGCGTGGATCTTACACACCAGTGACGCCAATGAGGATTACTTTGATGAATCAGAGTTCTTATGGGAGTATAAGTGGATGTTTTGCTCAGCCTACCGCAGTGCACTGATTCCATTAGAGGAAATCGAAAAAATTGGAGAAGACCTCAAACGCAGGTTAGAGAAAAATGGTTTCAGCTCCCGTGCCTATCACAATGTAATGACGGGATTGGCTTTCCATTTGCGCGATTACGATTTAGCCAAAACCTATATTGATGCAGCGAATGCCGCATTAGTAGACGATATGACCAATTGTTCCGCTTGTGAGTTAGATACCGAAGTGGAATTGTTGTTGTTTCAAGGAAAACTGGACGATGCAATCATTAAAGCGCAAGACTTAATTCACAAAAAGTTGACTTGTTATTCTATGCCTTTTCAAACCTTTTGTAGCTTGACGTACTATTCTTGGTTGGCAGGTGATGCAGCAGGAGCAGCCAAATATTTTGATAAAGCGATCGAAGAATACGAAGCTCATGATCAATATGACAGCTCAGTAGGCTATTCTATGGGATTGTTGATGTCGTATATGCACGCGATTAATCACCCAGAAACTTGGTCTATTTTTGAGCGTATTGCCACTTGGGATATCGATGCAGAAGATATTCACCGTTACAACTTCGCCCGTTATATGTTGCCTATTATGAAGCAAGGAGGAAAAAGAGAACTGCAACTATCTCCTCAATTGCCGTACTACAAAGAAAGTGGCATATACGATTTGGAGGAGCTTTACGCTTACTTCAAACAACAAGCGGAAGCATTTGCTACGCGTTTTGATGCGCGTAATAAAAATGCCAATTACACAACTGAAATTGCTGCATTATAATTAAAACGGGAGACGATGAAGTCTCCCTTTTTTTATACTTTCATTCTTCTGTATCCGGTGTAATTGCATCTTAAACGAAGTATTTCGTTAAGATTGAATCTACAGCTGGACGATGCGATTCGGCTGAATAGCTTGGCGTAAATTGACATCATGGGACACAAATACAATTGTGCCTTTATAGGTGCTCAAGGCCTGATACAAGCTTTCTAAACCAAAAATGTCCAAGTTGTTACTCGGTTCATCTAGCACTAAGACATCTATTGTATCCAGGGATAGATTCAAACAGCAAATAGTCAGACGCAAACACTCTCCACCACTTAACTGGGTGATGGGTTTACTCCAAATGACAGGCTGAAAACCATACTGAAACAAGGTGTTTTTTAAACTTGCCTCATCGAGTAAGCGGAGGTTAAAGGTTTGGGCTTGTTCAAGTACTGTTTTGGTGTGATCCAAAAGGGAGTAAAATTGATCCAAGTACACGATTCGAGACGTTAGTCGCTCAAGCTGACCCGATGTTGGTTGAATATGTCCAACCAATAGGTGTAATAACGTCGACTTTCCTGAACCGTTTTTTCCTTCGATTAAGATTCGCTCTCCGCTTCGAATTTCAAGGGTTAGTGGATCCACCCAAACAGGAGCTTCTGCTGTATCGTATTGAAAATTGAGATCTTTGCCTTGAAAAAGAACTTTATTTACATGAAGATCAGAGTCATTGAAATGCAACTGAAAAGGTTTAGCCTGTTCCAGTTGATCTTTTACATGCCAAAGCTCTTCTTGAAGTTTCGCTTGTTTAGCAGCTTGAACTTCAGTGCTTTTGGCATTGCTGTTTTCTGCTGCATTCTTTAAGGTATTGATCACAATCTTTGGCAATCCGCCTTTTTGTTCTGCTTTTTTATTTTGCCCTACTGCTTTTTGTTGTTTTTGTAACAGCTTCTGTTGTTCGACCTTAACGCTTTTCAAGTCCTTGTTCAGCACGTCTATTTTATGCTGTAAGGTCGTTAATTCCTCTTGTTTTTGAACCTTGTAGAAATCGTAATTTCCCTTGTATTGCTGAATGCCATGAGGGGTAATTTCAAAGGTGAGGGCTTGTCGATTTAAAAGTTCCATATCGTGACTCACCACTAACACGGTTCCCTTGTATTGATCCAAAAAGTGGAACAACAACTGTCGGGTATCTTGGTCGATGTGATTGGTCGGTTCATCTAACAAGAGTACATCGGGCTGGTGAATGTGGATAGACGCAAAGTAGACCCGCATCTGTTGCCCTCCACTGAGCTGATTCATCGGTTGGGTTAGATCTTTTCCCTCCAATTGCCAATACTGTAAGGCTTGCGCTATTTTTTCTTCGATTAGCCAATCGTCATTTAGATCGATATAATCTTGTTCGTCTATAGAACCTTGTAAAATACGATGTAACGCTTCTATTTTTTTGTCGATAGCCAAGGCTTCCTGTATAGTTTGTACAACGGTTTGATTGGCGTTGATCTGTGGCAAATAGTAAGCTGTTCCATCCAATTGAATGGCTGGAAGCTCTGCCGTTGCGATAAGTTTTAATAGGGTGCTTTTTCCCGTGCCATTGGCTCCAATTAAATTGGCTTTTTCGCCTTTGTTCAACACCAGGTTTACTTGATGAAATAAGGGAGTTTTATCCGAATGCGCGTAGGATAAGTTTTTGATAACGATAGACATAATAATCAAAAGTAAGATTAATGAGTATACATACTTGTGGCCCGTATACCACTACTCACGGTCTTGGAGTAAAAATCACATAAATAAATAAGTATTGTGGGTCTAGAAGATAGACACCAGTAAAATAGGTTTGCTCCTATCAGTCGGGTACAACTGATACTACTAAAACGAAATACTTATTTATATATCCATTCGATTATTTATTCGTTACTACTGCTACAAAGATATAAAAAAACAAATTCTTTTTGTTATGCAACTAGGAAAATTGACTGGGAAAGGGGTGAAGACGTGTGTTATAGCGAAAGAGAAGGCGTTTTTTTTTGTATAAAAAAGAGGATGACTGGTTTAGACATCCTCTGGTTGTATGTGTTAGAAAAGACTAATCTGTCCTTGTTGACTATTGTCCTTTGCGGGTTTCTTTTTTTCTCTCTTTCCTTCTTTCTCTACCTTTTCTTCTTGGGAGGGAATGGAAAGAATTTCACCTTCAAAGAGATCGAGTGTTTCTTCCTCTTCGGGTTCTATGGGTGATGTGATAACACCGTCTTCTGGTTCGATGCAGATGGATGTTTTGGTCACAATACCATCAAAAATAGGAGTAGAAGGTTGTTGTGCCCAAGAGGGAACAGATTCTTCTTGTTGGTGTGTAGGTTCTATAGTAGGGGTTGGTTCTTCTAAAGCTGCATCTTCGTCTGTAGCTAGTAGAATTTCTTCCGCTGGGATTTGCGTTAATTGCGCAGCTGTTACTTCCTCTTCTGCTAGGAAACCCTCTTGTATTGGGGCCGTTTCGACTTCCTCCACAGGCTTCTCCTCCCCTGGAGTATCAACTACTTCTGTTGATCTAGTTTCGGCTTCAAAAGTATTGTATTCGTTTGACTGAGGTGGTACTGGATCTATTACAGTTTCAGCAGCTACTACCTCTATAGACAAGCTGTGGGGCTCTTCGATAGGAAGTGTTGCAGGATCTGTTTCTTCCAAAATATCAAAAATGGAGTAATTCTTCACCATAATTTCATTAACATCCACCGTAGGGTCTAGTATGGGATCCTCTTCCTCATCTAAGGGATCAGCCTGAAGTTCTTCATTTCCTTCGTAGTCTAAAATCGTGGCTTCTTCAATGATAATTTCATTAACGCCTAAACTAGGAAAAGCAGGTGCAACAGGTGTAGCTGTTTGCGTCGTTTCAATTGCTTCATTTTCGGTGGTAAAGCTTTCTACTTTATTTTCGAGGTCCACCAAAAGGCGTTTGATTTTTTTGATATGCGGATGATCTGCGAAGGTCTCTTTTTCGTAAACGAGCTCCAAAAGCTTATACATCGTATAGGCTTCGTGGTACTTTAAAACGATCGCATGCTTCTTATTGTGGTCTAAAATTGATATTTGCTTCTGAATATTTTTGGCTTTGTCTTCCAGTTTAGCAATCAGATCTTCTTTTATACTAACCAATAAAGCATCCTTTATTGATCGTACAATATAGTCATCTGTTTTTTCAACCATCTGAATAACAGTAAGAAGGACATCATTACTTAATTTGAATTGAATTTTTGTCGTCATTGTAATTATGGGAAAGCCAGTTTAGTCGTATCAAATATTGATAGTTGTACAAAATAATGAAAAAAATATGACTTTACACTGTGTTCGTAAAAACATTTAAAAGGCTTTGTTTCCTAAAAAAGCTTGCTTATTTTTAAGGTAGAAATAACAAACCTATTGAGACATTTTCCTCCTTCCATTGCCTTTAAATATCCATGGCGCGACTATCAACAAAAAGTGTTAAATCAACTAGACATCCATTTAGATGACGATAAGTTGCACTTGGTTGCACCACCAGGATCTGGTAAAACCGTTTTGGGGTTAGAGGTGATTCTTCGTTTGAATAAACCGACCTTGATCTTGGCACCTACACTAGCGGTAAAGAACCAGTGGATTGATCGCTTTTGTTCGTTGTTTTTACAAGTAGAGGAAGTACCAGAATGGATTTCTACACAGTTGGGACAACCGAAATTCTTGACCGTTTCCACCTACCAAGGCTTGCATGCAGCATTTAATTATTTACGTGAAGACGAAGAGGGAGATGAAGAAGTGATCGTAGAAGAAAACACGGTCTATACCAATGCGCATGCAGAAGAAGTAATTGCAAAATTGCAAAAGGCAGGTATTCAAACATTATTAGTTGATGAGGTACATCACTTGCGCAAAGAATGGTGGAAGGCATTGGATTTGTTAGATAAAAAACTCAACCCAACGGTTGTAGGATTGACGGCAACACCTCCTTATGGAGCTACTAACTTCGAATGGCAGCGTTATATGGAGTTAGCAGGACCTGTGGATGAGGAAATTGCCGTACCCACGTTGTTAGAAGTAGGTGATTTATGTCCCCATCAAGATTTTATTTACTATAGCCTGCCATTAGAGGCGGAACGAGAGAAGATATTAGCCCATAAAACCAATGTATTTACCTGCTACACAACGTATAGGACGGACGGTGTTTTAGCTCAAACCCTTAAAGAGATTCCCTTATTGCAACAGCCTTTGGCACATTTGGATTGGATTTACGAAAATCTAACAACCTATGTGGCGTGTTTGGTCTTTATAAAAGATGTTGAGCAGGATCTAGATAAAATACACCTAAAGGTATTGGGCTTAGCTCAAGATGAACTACCTCCTTTGGATTTGGTCTGGTTTGAAAAAATGCTCAATTTTTATTGTTTTCAAGGACGAGATTTTTTTGAACAAGTCAAAGAATATGAGTTGTTTAGAGAAGAATTGACGCAAGATTTAAAAAAGAAAGGATTAATTGCTTATCGACAAGTCCAACTGGTGCAAGACAATAAAGGGGATGATGCTCTACTATCCAGTTTGAGTAAACTCGAGAGTATCGTCCAAATTGCACGTTTTGAATTTGCAGCACTTGGTGAATCTTTGCGCATGGCTATTTTGACGGATTATATCCAAAAAGAATATTATAGCACCACGCAAGCACCACCCGATGTTTTGTCGAAATTAGGCGTCATGTCTATTTTTGAGACCCTACGTCGCAAGGAAATACCAGCCTGTTCGCTAGCAGTATTAACAGGTTCCGTAGTATTGATCCCCCTTATTTGTTTAGAGGCTTTGCAACAAAAAGCCAAGGTAAGAGGCGGGGCCTTGGCGTATACTCCCTTAGCGTATGATGAGCACTATGTGGCTATACAGCCAACCTTGGTACAAAAAGCACAGCTTGTTCCTTGGATAACGCAGCTAGTGGATGAAGGGAAGATTCATATTTTGATTGGAACGAAAGCATTACTTGGAGAGGGATGGGATGCACCAGCGATTAATTCCTTGATTATGGCCAGTTCAATCGGTGCCTACATTACGTCCAACCAAGTGCGTGGACGTGCCTTTCGCATGAACCCGAAAGAACCGACGAAGACAGCTAATATCTGGCATTTAGCCTGTATTGACGATTTTGCAACTACAGGAGGAAAAGATTGGGATATTATCCACAGGCGATTTCAAACCTTTGTTGGAATCTCGGCCACTGCCAATAAAGAAAAGGTCTATATCTCCAATGGAGTAGCGCGATTACAAGAGATAAAACCCAAACAAAAATTTACGTTGGACTATGTTGAAGCCCAAAATCAACAGACTTTTCAACTCGCACAACAGCGAAGTGAATTGAAGGATAAATGGCTCTATGCAATTCAACAAGGAACACATTTGGCGGAGGGAATTAATGTGACTTTTTCATCTTCTACAGCAAGACGAGATATTCAAAAAGCTAAGCGATTTTATACCAATAAAACGATTATAGCTGTACTTTTTAGCCTTGTTTGTTCGGCCATTTTGTTTTTTACCTACCAGATGATCGGATTGGGCAAGGGGATTTTACTGCACGGATTGAGCTTGCTGTCCTTAGGATATTGGGTATTTCAGACGTTCTTTTTAGGCTTGGGCTTGCGTTTTGGTTGGAAGGGATGGAAGTACTATAAGATGTATCGAAAATTTGGAGATATACGCCAAGACGTCCATCAAATTGGAGAAGCTTTGTGTAATACCTTGTGCCATTTTGATTTGTTGTCTACACCTAGAACTGCTATTCGCCTTGTTAGTGAATTGGAATTTGGCGGAGGTGTTTTTTGTTCTTTAACAGGAGCAACCCTACGTGATAGCCACATTTTTGCTTCTTGCATGAAGGAAATTCTTTCGCCTATAGAAAATCCACGCTATGTAATAGAACGCAAAACGCTATTGCCCATTCAAGACAGTGAATCCGACTATCACGCAGTACCTGAATGTATTGGAGTGAATAGAGAACGCGTCAATCATTTTGCTCAGCAATGGACACAGCGCGTGGGAAAGAATCGAATTGTCTATACGCGTACCCCAGAGGGAAGAAAAGAGCTGTTACAGGCACGTACATTTGCCCTCGTCAATCAACTGCAAGAACCTAGCGTGAAACAAGAACACCTATGGCTTTAATAAGAACGTCCCTTGTATGGGTATACAAAGGACGTTCAACTAACTAATCAATTAAAATGGGTCATCACTCCACTTTTATAAAAGTGTTTAGACTTACAGTGTTTCGGTGAAGAAGAGTATAAGTTAAACAGACTTTTCTGAGAATTAAATTATTACTTTTTTAGCAAAACAACGTTATATTGTTAGCATTGTAAGGTATTAGTAGGTGTATTGTTCCGTTTGTTACAGCTAGAAAATATTTTTTTTGTGTTAAAATTTTCTATTCAATAGGCTGTAGGTATTACGCGCTTTTATTACTTATGTACGTCCCTGACATAGGTTGACCATAAAAATTCAATTTTCCTATGAAAGTCAACGTTCAACAAATTAAAAAAAA